>JACCYD010001126.1 GCA_013696695.1 Deltaproteobacteria bacterium
CCTTGTAGGCCGACTCGAACGCCGTGACCATGCCCACCGAATACGGCTGTTGCTGATCGAACAGGATGCTGACTCGCTTCCAACGTTGCCCCTTGGCGAACTTCGCGATCGCGTAGGCCTGCGCGTCGTCGGTCAAGCACGTGCGAGAGATCATGTCGCCGGCATCGGTGATGTTCGGGTGCGTCGCCGACGGTGTGATCATCGGGATGCCGCGCTGCTGCGCGACCGCGGCACCAGCGAGCGTGATGCTCGACGACACCTCGCCGATGATCGCGACCGCGCCGTCGTCGATCAACCGCGTCACCGCCACCGCTCCCTCGCTCGGCTTGCCCGCGGTGTCGATCACCCGAAGCTTGACCTTGCGCTTCGCGCGAACGTTGTACAGCTCGATCGCGAGCTGGATGCCTTCGTGGGTCGCGACCCCGAATGTCGCCGTCGCACCCGTCATCGACAAATAGGCGCCGACGGAGATCTCCGTGGGCGCCGGGGTATCGGCCTGGCCGAGCGTGATCGCCGAGAACACCGCGACCGGCGAGACCGAGGGTCTTCATGCCGCCGTTATAGCGTGATGTCGCCAGGCGTCGTCTGGTTCGGGGTCACGGTGATCGTCTTGCTCGCCGTCGCCGCGCCCGACTTGACCGAGAGCTCCCACGCGCCCGCGGTGACGCCGGTCAGCGTGAAGTTGCCTGCCGAGTCCGTCGTCGTCTCGTAGAGGCCGCGATTGATCGACACCGTCGCGCCCTGCACTGCTTGCGACTGGTTGTTGACGACGCGACCGAGCACCGCGCCGGCGCCCGGATCGGTGCCGATGTTGATGCGGTAGTGACCCGCTTGCTTCGAGAGCCGGCCCGCGGTGTCGATCGACACCACGTGCAGCACCCAGACGCCCTCGGGAATGCCGCTCTTGAGGACCTGCTTCTGCGACGCGGGCACCGCGGTATCCGCCGCGCTAGGCACGGTGGTGCCGAACTGATCGAGCACGTAGTACGCGCCGGCGACATTTTCGTCACCCTGCGGGTAGCTCCACGAGAAGAATGGATTCGTGTTGCTCGTGAACGTGGTCTGGCCCGGGTGGCTGCTCGATGTCACCGAGGGACCCGAGGTGTTGATCTGGAGCGGGAACACGGTCTCGACCGTGCCGATCGCCGACTGCGCATCGACACTGACGACGTGCACGTAGTTCGCTCCGTCGAGGACGTCGTTTGGAGAGAACGAGACCTTGTCGACCGCCTGGAACTCGGCATCGGCCGCCGTCGGCGGATCGAGCGGCGCGGTGTCGAGCCGCACGTAGTAACCCTGCAGCGTCGGGAACGCCTTGCTCCACGATACGTCGAGGCTGAGGAAGCCGTCGTTGTAGATCTTCGTCGGATCGGGGTGCGACTGCGAGCGCAGCGGGATCGGTGGCGCGAGACCCTTGGTCAGTCTGCCGACCACGGCGCCTTCGGCGACCTCGACCTTCGAGCCGTGGAGGATCTTGACGCGACCGTCACCGCCGACACCGCCGAACAATGGCAAGCCGCAGTTCGGATTTGTCGGACCGCCGAGGCCGCCCGCCGAGGAGATCGAGCCGCTCACCGTGATGTCGTCGCCGGCGAGCAAGATGCCGCCACCCGAGCCGCCGCCGCCGCCGATCGCACACGACTGCGTGTTGGAACCGCCGTTCGCGCCGTTCGCGGTGATCTGACCCGCGATCGAGATCTTGGTCGCGAGCAACTTCACGACGCCCCCGCCCGTCGCCGGGGCGGGCGCCGGGTTCACGAACATCTTGCCGCCCGCGCTCCCGGCCTGGACGTCGGAGTCGGTATCCGAGCCCCACGGGCGCACGGTGCCGTAGCCACCGCCTCCGGGTGTGCAGTTGCTGCACGTGGCGTCGGTGCCCTTGCCGAAGATCGAGGCGCCGGTCGGTGCCATCGAGATCGAACCGCCGGTCTCGACGGTGATCGAGTCCGCGGTGATCGCCAGGTTGCCCGTCGTCGACGACAGTGTCGCGCCCGCGCGCACCGTCACCGCACCGGCGACCAGGATCGAGCCCTCGAGCGACATATCACTCGTGACGTCGAGTCCGTCGAGCGCGCACAGCCCGTCCTGGCAGAACGTGGCGCACGTCTCGAGCGTGTCCCAGCGGGTGCCTTCGGCATTGCACTGCTGGGCGTTGTTGCCGTTGCAGCGCAGTGCCCCCGGCGCGCAGGGCCCGTCGTCGGGAAGCAGCTGCTCGCCGTCGGTACCGGCATCGGTGCCGGGATTGTCGGCATTGCCGCCACAAGCTCCGAAGGCGAGCAAGGTGATGGCGTAGAATGCGAGCCACGATGTTGCGGCTGGCGATCGCGTGTCTGTACGGAGTGTGGACTGGATGTTCATACGAGGTCTCGTTCGAGGATTGCGAGGTCAGTTGTCAGATGTCGACGGCGTGTCCCGACGACTTCACGTGCATGGAAGGGCTCTGTCGGTCTCCCGGTGCGAGCGGCGCTTGCGGCACCATCACGCTGCGGCAGACCGCGGACGACAAGGTCGAGCGTTCGCTCGAGTTCGGGTGCACCAACGGTGATGGCAGCAGCGCCGACACCAGCTGGTACCGCGTGTTCTCGCTCTCCGAGGAGGGCATCACGAACACGTTCGCGGTCGAATCGATCTCCGTCGGCGTGTGCTTCGCCGTCGGCACGCCGGAGATCACGGTCAAGGTGGGCACCTATGGCGGCTCGCCCGACGACACCACGCTCGCCCTCGGCAACATCACGATGCTGGGCAGCGCGGAGGTGACGGTCCCGGCGACGCAGATCTCGAAGGTGATCGAGGTACCGATCGCGGCCACGGTTCCGGCGGGCGCCAACCTCGTCGTCGAGGTTGCCTCGCCCGATCTGATCGGCACCGGTCAGCAGCTCAATATCGGAGTCACCGCAGCCGGCGAATCGCGACCGGGCTTCTTGCGAGCCCCGTTGTGCGGCACGGCGAACCCGACCAAGACGACGACCGCGGGCGCCGCTGACGCCCACCTCGTCCTCACGGTGACCGGGACCCGGTGATTTCCACACACGACTTCAGACGACGGGTGTCGTCCGAAGTCGCGTGAGCACGGATCAGTCGTTCGAAAACCTTCCCGCACCGTCGGTCGTCACCACGGGGATGCAGATCGGGCGGTATCTCCTTGGAACCAAGATCGGCCGAGGCGGATTTGGTGTCGTGTTCCGGGCACATGACACGAGCCTGGACCGCGAGGTGGCCCTCAAGTTCCTGCACGCCGAGCACACGGCAACCCCGCAGATGCTCAACCGGTTCCTCCAGGAGGCCCGGTCCGCGGCCAAGATCCCCCATCCGGGGATCGTGACGGTCTACGAGTGCGGCCAGGTCGCCGGGACCGGGAGTGCGGCGGACGGCTCCGCCTATATCGCGATGGAGCTGCTTCAGGGCGAGAGCCTGACCGACCGCCTCGCGCGGTGCGGCCGGCTCGACCCACCCGCGGCAATGGAGATCGCCCGGCAGGTTGCCTCGGCCCTCGAAGCCGCCCACCGGGCCGGCATCGTCCATCGCGATCTCAAGCCCGACAACATCTTCTTGGTTCCGGACTCCGCGGTGTCGAACGGCGAGCGCATCAAGGTGCTCGACTTCGGGATCGCGAAGCTGTCGCGCGCCTCGACCAACGTCGAGACGCAATCGATGTCGGTGTTCGGCACGCCGCGCTACATGCCACCGGAGCAATGCCGATCGGCCGCCGCGGTCGATCAACGCAGCGACATCTACACCCTCGGCTGCATCTTGTTCGAGCTGGTGTGCGGCAAGCCGCCGTTCGCGGGCGCGGCAGGCGAGCTGATCGCGCAGCACGTCCTGGTCGACGCACCGAGTGCGGACTCGATCGATCCCACGCTGCCCGTACCGCTGGTCGCGCTGATCGCGGAGCTGCTCGCGAAGGAACCAGAGGATCGCCCGCAGACCATGGCCGCGGTGCAACGCGCGCTCGAGAAAGCGGGCGCGTGGTCGCCCGGAATCGCGCCGACGTTGTTGCCGGATGCGATCGCCTCCTTGCCCATCGTGTTGCCGCCGTCGCTGTCACGCCCGAGTGGTCGGGTCCGCGCGATCGGCACCTCGAATCCGACCACGCTCAACGCCGCGACCGGGGTCTCGGTGGTGCAACCACAGCCGCAGCCGCGCAAGCGCCTCGCGATGGCGGCGCTCGGCGGTGCCGCGCTGGCCGGGATGATCGCGGTCGTCGCGGTGATCGCGATGCGTCCGTCGAATGACTCGAAGGCTCCACCTCCGTTGCCGACGGCGTTCACTCGAGTGGCCGCCGCGCAGGGAAGCGCGCCGCCGCTACCGGTGAACAAGGTCGAACGCGAAGCGCCGAACGTCGAACCGCCAAAGGTCAAGCCCGAGCCCGTGCAGGCGACGGCGGAGCCGGAGCCGATGCAGGCGAAGGTCCAGGGCAAGGCGCAACCACCGACGACCAAGCCGCGAGCTGCAACCGGTCGGCTCACCATCGGGTGCCGCGCCGTCGCGTGCACCGTGTCGATCGACGGCGGCCCGGCGATTCGCTCGCCGGTGCGCGGTCTCGAGCTTGCGGCTGGACGGCACCAGATCGCGATCGTCAATCGCGATCTCGCCATCGATGATCGATTCGTCGTCGAGGTCCGCGCGAGCTCGGCGCAAACCATCCTCAAGGACTACGAGCCCAAGCAGCCGGAGCCCAAGCCCGAGCCGAAGCCCGACGCCAAGCCGCGCGACAAGACGATCAATCCGTTCGCCAAGCCGGCTGGGCAATGACCTTGCGCCGCCTCGCGCGATCGCCGATCGTCGGCGCGATGAGGCTCGTGATCTTGCTCGTACTCGCGACGCGGGTTGCGAGCGCGCAAGCTCCCGACGCGGAGCAGCTCTACAAGGACGGCCAGGCCGCGTACGACAGCAAGCGGTACGACGACGCGATCGCCGCGTGGAGCAAGAGCTACGAGCTGTCTCGCCTACCCGCGCTGGTCTTCAACCTCGCGCAGGCGCATCGCCTCGCCGGGCACTGCACGAAGGCTGTCGACTCTTACAAGAAGTTCCTCTCGCTCGATCCGCAAGCTGACGAGAAGTCCGCGGCCGAGCAGTTCTTGCGCGAGCTCGAGCCGTGCAAGCAGGAGCCGAAGCCGATCGTCGTCAAGCCGAGAGTCGAGATCCTTCCAAGCGGGATGGGATCCTATCGGATCGAGGATCGCGGCGGCGGCAAGCGTACGTTCGGCGTGATCACCGGTGCGGCGGGCATCGCGCTGTTCGCCACCGGCCTCTACTTTGGAAATCGTGCGACGTCGCTCGCGAACGAGATCGAAGCCGCGTGCGAGCTCGGCTGCGAGTGGTCGACGCTGGAAGCCAAGGACGCCTCGGGCCGCCAGGCCGCGACGCTGCAGTACGTGTTCTACGGTGTCGGTGCCACCGCGGTGGTCGGCGGCACCGTCCTCTACCTGCTCGGCGCCAGAGCGCGCGAGACCCGCGTGGTCATCGAGCCGACGTCCGGTGGTGCCACCGCGTCGATCAGCGGTCGCTTCTAGCGCGCCACTATTCCCTTCAACCACGCGGGCGTCGAATCGATCGCACCCGACTCCTCGCGCCACTCCTCGTCGGTGTAGCGGCGGAAGTCCTTCGTGATCGTCTCGGCGTACATCGACACGAACCCGCGATACGTCTGCGCGTTCTTGCCGCCGTCGTGCTGGAGGCGCGCCACCAGCATGCGCGGCGCCCGCGTGCCGACGTGCAGGACACGACCGACGCGGACCCCGTTCTCGTCGTCGGGTTGCGTGTGGACGTCCGCGATCACCGGCTCGTGGTTCATGATCTTGTCGCGATCGTAATAGAGGTCGGCGTACCAGCCCTTCGGCTCCATCTCCGGACCACCGCAGCCGCCGTGCCGACCATCGAGCGACACCATCCGGTTGATGAAGTCGAGGTCCTTCGTCAGCAGCGGCTCGTTCGCGCGATGGCGCTCCGCGATCTTGCCGAGGTGCTGCATCGTCGCAGCCATCTGATCGAAGTACGTCACCATCTGCTTGGTGCGCGCACCCGGCAAGCCCGCGATCGTCGCCTTACCGCGCTCGGCGAGCTGCGCCATCCGCATGAAGAACTCCGGGTACGGCTCGACGTACGCATCCGGGTACTCGCACTCGATCGTCGCGGTGAACGATTGCTTCGCGTACAACAGGTTGTCGTGGCGGAGCTCCGCCCACGATGCGAGCTGCGTCGCCAGCATCCGCTTCGCCCACGCGTCGCTGTTCAGCGGTGCCGGCAGCCCTGCATCGCGCTTCGCATCCGGCGACAGCGTCGCGAGCGCGCGCAACCAGCCGTGATACAGGCTGCCGTCCCACAGCGCGGCCTCTGACGTTGCCGTGGTCTGCGCCGCCGCGGCGAGGCCCTTGTGGTACGCGGCGCCATACTTCTTGCGCTCGTCCTCGAGCAACGTCTGCGCGATCGGATTGCCGAGCACCGCATGCGCGATATCGAGCGGCGTCGGCATCAACCGCTTCGGGTTCGACGCGAGCGTGCCGTACGTCAGATCCGACAGCACGTGGCTATCGAGCACGTACCGCTGCCCGAGCATCAAGAAGCTGTGTGAGAGCCCGCCCGCCTTCGCGAGCTGCGTCCGGATCCGCTGCTTGCTCGGGCCCTCGAACGCCGCCACCACCTTCGCGTCGGGCGCATCCGTATTCCCGCCGAGCTTCGTCATTGCCGCCGCCAGGCCATCCA
>JACCYD010001167.1 GCA_013696695.1 Deltaproteobacteria bacterium
TTCTTCTTCCTCGAAGGCCGCGAGCGCATGGCCCGCGCTGGCCGCGAGATCGTCTTGCTGTTGCGGGATCGCGGGCTCGTCATCGTCGGGGAGATCGAGACGCATCGCGAAGTCGGACTCGCGTAGCGGCGGCATCGCGAAGTCGGGCTCGCCCGCCGGTGGAAGCGTGTGCTTCGCACTGCCCGAGGCATCGGCTTCGCCCGACGATGACAGCAGGTCCGCGTCCTCCTCGTCGGCCTCGGCGAGGATCTCGAAGTCGTCGATCTCCTCGATCTCCTCGCCGGCGAGACCGTCGTCGCGAGCCGCGTCACCGGGCGACGAAAACTGCTCTCGCGGCTCGGCGCCGAGCAGGCTCGCATCCATGGTCTGGCCGTAGGCATCGATCGGCTGGCCCGGGTCGTAGCCCGGCTCGGCGTCGTCCTCGCTCTGCGCGGGCTCGGCGTATGCGGGCTCGCCGGTTTCCTCCGGATCGATCAATTCGGGATCGCTGTACGCGGGCTCGGCGGCCGCGAGCTCCGGCGTCGCGAGCTCGGCTTCCCGGTAACTCGCGCGCTCCGCACCGAAGTCGTGGATGAAGTCCTCCTGGTATTCGGGCGGCAGGGCCTTGGTCTCGACGGGCTCCGCCGGCACATCGAGATCGGGCTGATCGTCGCCGTCGTAGATCTGCGCCGGTGGCAAGCCGACCTTGCTGCGCGGGTAGATCCCGCTCGCCTCACCGATCCCGAGGTCGTCAACCTCGCCGTCCGCTTCGACCTCCGCGAGGTGCGCGTCGAGCTTCTGCGCGAGCTCGGCCTGCATCGACGGCGTGGTCTTGAACACGTGCTCTTCGAACGATGGCGTCATCGCACCGATGTGCGTGTGCTCGACCTCTTCGAAATCCGCCTCGCCGAGCTGATGGATCTCGTCGTGGATCTGGTCGGCCTCGACCTCGTGTTCTTCGGGCGGCTCGTCGTCTGGTGGCTCGTCGGGCTCGGGCACCAGGTCGGGCACCGGCGTGCGCGCGGGTAACCCGGAGACCGCGGTGATCATCTCGAACACCGCGGGCGTACGCGTCTCGAAGTCATCGCCGAGCGCTGCTGCGGCGGCGGCTGGATCGGACATCGTATCGGCGGCCTCCGGGGCCATCATCGTCGGCGCGGGTTCGACGGTGACCGGGGTCGTCACCGCCGACGATTCGACGATCGCATCGGGCGTTGCCTCGACCGCCGCACCGGCGGGCAGCTCGTCGACGGGCGACTTCGCTGCAACAGCGGGTGGTGGTGCCCAGCCCGTTGGCGCCGCATGACCGCGCGAGTCGCGACGCACCGCCGCACCGCCGAGCTGACGCGCCAGCTCCGCGGATGCCGCTTCGATGCTGATCTCGATCGGCGTCGCCTGCGCCTCGCGAAGTGCCTCGAGCTCGGCATCGAGATCACCACCGGCGAGGATGCGCGCGCGTGCGAGCACCGCACCAACATCCACATCCTCGTCGAGACCCGGCACGATCACCGCGCCGATCGGTCCGGACGCGCGCTCGATCAGCTCCGCGAGCATCGGTCGCTTGCGGCGTGCCGGCTCCGGCGGCAACGGATCGATCACGGTGACCTTCGCGATCGCCATCGGACCACTCTGCCGGCGCGGCGCGGTCAGCAGCGCTTCCGAAGGCGCCGAGTCGACGTGCGCCGACACCGTCGCGATCGGGCTGCTCACCGGATCTCTGACCTCGCGCACCCCGGTGTCGACCATGTCGGAGCGCCGCGCGGCATCGAGATCCGCGGGCATCGGGATCGCGACCTCCGCCAGCCCGAGCTGCTTGCGGCGCTCGAGCATGCGCAGGATCAGATCGCGACTCTCGCGCGTCACGCGCATCAGCTCGATCGCCATGCCGAACGACGCCTTCGGGTTCGCCGGATCGGGCGGCTTGGTCACCTTCACGCGACCGAGCCCGAGCAGCACCGGGGTGTCGTTCGACAACCGCAGCTCGAACTTGACCTCCGCGCCCACCGGCTGCAGCGACTTGGTCGGCAGGAACAGACCTGACTTGCCGACGTTCGGAGCGAACCGGTTCACCATCGCATCGACATCGTCGTAACGAAGCTTGATGCGGAGCACGACCGGTGCCGCCGGCCGCGAGCCTGGAGGATCGGAAGGCATGGAGCTTGGCCGAAGGGCCGGCTGGAATTATCCCGCTGTCCGTGTCGTAGCGTCAAACTGCTGCGGCGCTCGCGAGGGACTAAGGTGACCCGCGGAACCACGCGAGTGTTCGGTTCTGGGATTGCCATTCCCGCCAGCGCACAACCCCGAGGTCCCGAGCTTCATGATCTCGCGAGGTTGCCCTGGCACAGGGGTGCTGTGACCACCAGGCATGTGGCTCGATCTCCGTTACGCCCTACGCATGATGACCAAGTCCGTAGGGCTGACCGTGGTTCTCGCGGTCACGCTCGCGCTCGGCATCGGAGCCAGCACCACGATCTTCAGCGTCGTCAATTCGGTGGTCTTGAAGCCACTGCCCTACGAGCAGCCCGACCGCCTGGTCCGCGTCTACACCGAGTTCCCCAGCATGGACCTCAAGAAGTTCTGGATGTCGCCGCCCGAATTCGACGATCTCCAGAAGGCGTGCCGGTCGTGCGAATACGTCGGCGCGTGGGCACAGGGCACCGCATCACTCGCGGGCGGCGATCGCCCGGTGCGCATGCAGGCGGCGTACGTGTCGTGGCAAGTGCTGCCGATGCTGGGCGTCAAGCCCCACCTCGGTCGCTGGTTCGACAAGAGCGAGGAGCGGCTGATGGATCCGAAGCTCGGCGCGCTCGCGTACGAGGACACGGTCATCCTGATCAGCTACGGCGTGTGGCAACGCGCATTCGGCGGCGATCCCTCGATCATCGGCCGCAAGATCACGCTCGATGCGATGCCGGTCACCGTGATCGGCGTGATGCCGGAGGGCTTCGACTTCTTCGGCGGCCAGGAAGCGTGGGTGCCCCTCAACTGGGACTACCAGAAGTTCAATCGCGGCGGTCACAGCCTCAGCGTGATCGCACGCCTCAAGGAGGGCGTCGGGATCGAGGCGTTCCGCGACGAGCTCCTCGCTCTGTCGGCAGGCTGGATGAAGAGCCTGGCCCCTGGGCGCCACGCGATCACGGTCAACAATCCCTACGTCCAGTTCTCGCATCCGATGATCGCGGTGCCGCTCCACGAGGATCTGGTCGGCAGCATGGCGACGATGCTGTGGTTGCTCC
>JACCYD010001199.1 GCA_013696695.1 Deltaproteobacteria bacterium
ACATCGCGCAATGGACGCAGCAGCTCGTGGTCGGCAAGCCGTCGACTCCGAACTAAGGCTTCACGACGGTGATCGGGGCGCTCGCTGGCGAGCGCCTGCCAGTGCTGTCGATCCAGAACGCCGTGACCCGCTCGCCCGGCTGTGCGATCTCGGTGCCGTTCGAAAACGTCGTCACGCAGCCACCCTCGGTGCTGTAGACGACGACCCGATCGGCACCATCGCCGGTTCGTCCCCACGAGATCGGCTTGCCCTTGGCGTCGACCAGCACGAGCGCGATCGCACCCTTCGGCGCTGCCTGCGTGGGGAACACGGTGACGTAGCGCGTGACGTGCTTCGACGTCGTCGAGCCCGACACCACGCGCGAGATCGCTGGAGCCGGCAGCGTCGGCGGCGGCGCCTTCGCCACGCGGGCCTTGCCCTTCACCTTGCCGGCGACCTCGAGCGTGAAGCTCGCGGCGCCCGCCGGCGGCCTGATGATGCGCAGCCCTGGCGCGATCGCGAGTGAATCCGGTGCGCCGAGCTTCGCGCCGCGCACCTGCCACTTCGAGAAGTCGGGCGCCTGTGCCTTATCGGCCATGCGTGGCACCTCGGCGACGACGAGGCCGCCGTCGGCCGCCACGTCGGCCTGCGGACGCAGCACCTCGAGCGCGAGCCCGAACATCGGACACGGCTCGGCGCGCGTGTCGCGACTCGCGAGCACGGCGACCGCGGCGAGCGACAACGACCTCGACAGCTTCATGCCACCGAGTCTGCCAGCCGCGCGTGCGGCGAGCTACTTGAACGCCTTCTTGCAGACCGCCTGGCCCTCGCAGTCCTTGTCGACCTTGACGCCCCGGATGCGCTCGTCGTGCTCGCGCTTGCGACGGATCTCAGCGGCGAGGCGCTGCGACTCGCGCTTCTGATTCGCGAGCCGCTTGACCTCCTCGCCGGCGGCCTTCGCTTCGGCTTGGCTCTGCGCCTTCGCGACGCGATCGAGCGCCACGGCGAGGTTGCCGTCGAGGGTCTTGAGGTCGCCGTCGAGCTTGTCGAGCTGCGTGCGCATGTCCTCCGCGTCGCGCTCGGCCTGCTGGGCGATCAGGTCCGATTTCTGCTTCGCCTGTTCCGATTCACCTGTCGCCGCGACGGCCTTGACGGTGAACACCACGAGCACCGCCGCGAGGGCAAGCGCCAGACCGGTCACCGCGACCATCCACGTCGGCCGCTTCTTCGCGACCTCGGCGCGCCGGAGCTCCAGCTCCTGCGCTTGCCGCTCCTGCTCGAGGGCGAGCTGCTGACGGGCACGCTCGGCCTGCTCCGCCGCTTCGACGCGCAGCCGCGCCTCGCGCTCTGCGTCGACACGCGCGCGTTCGATCGCGAGCTGGGCCTCGCGATCCTCGCGCACCTTGCGCTCCGAGGCCTCTCGCGCCTGGCGCTCGGCGTCGACCAGCGCCTGGATGCGAAGCTCCTCGGCTCGCATCACTGCCGTGCGTTCGTCCGCCAACCGCTGCTGTTCGATCGACTTGAGCTCCGCGAGCGACGTCATCAACGACCCTTCGAACCTGGCTGCCTGCATGCGGTCGAAGACACGCATGCATCGCGTCGATTGCAGCAATCTTGCGCCCCACGCGGGCCCACATCGCCGCCCGTGATCTCGATAGATCGTCGACGGCGGTCGATCGTTTCACGCGCGCGTTAGTTCGTCCGACAGAGGGCGTTCGTCAGGCACGCGCGCGGAATCTTGCGGTGATGAATGACGGGGCGGGGGATGGCGCGGCGGCGCTGCTCGAGCACGCGGAGCTCCGCCGCACGCTTGTCGACCTGCAGCGTGCGCAGGCTCGCGATCGCCGCGTCGCGTTCCCTCCCACCGCAGCCGAAATTCGGCGGGTGCAGCGCCGCCTCGATCCGGCGATCGAGCACGTCGAGGTCGCGCTGGATTCGGTCCAGCCGCTCGAGGAGATCGGAGGCCACGGCCTTCGCAGTGACGAGCCGCATGTCGAGCTGGCCGCATTTGACGAGCTCGCAATTGGGCTGGCTCCGCACGGGCGTGTCCTCGAGCGCGATCCACGCCGCGATGCCGAGCCCGAGCACGGCGAGCAGGCACCGGCCGGTCGGACTACGCGGACTACGCGAGGCAAGCATCAGGCGGTCGACACTCGCGTCGCGGTGTGGTTGCGCGGGTGGCCGAAATGCAAAACGGGCGACCCGAAGGCCGCCCATCTCGACGTAGTAGCTAGCGCGCGACGAAGCTACATGCAGCCCCTGGCGAGGGGGTTGTTCTGGCACTCGGCCGAGACCGACGCGCCTTGCTTCCGCTTGGCGAGCGCCGCGGCGGACTTCGCTTCGGCGATCCGTTGGTCCATGGCCGCCTTCTCCTTGCGGAGAGCGATCAGCTTGGCGTTCGCGGACGACCGATCCGCATCGTTCTGCGCGGCCATGACGCTGTCGATGGCGACGCCGACCTTCTTGTCCATCTCCTCGACATCCCTCTGCAGGCGCTCGACTCGCTCCTGGGCCTCGGTGGCGAGCTTCTCGGCATCCTTGGCGCGCTGCTCGGACTTCTCTGCTTCGGTGTCCTTGGTGTCTGCCGTGTTGATGGCCTTGACCGTCAGCACGATCGCGACGATCACGCCGATCGATGCGACGGCGGTAAGGGCGAGCATCCAGGTCGGGCGCTTCTTCGCGACTTCCGCGCGCCGCAGCTCCATCTCCTGAGCGAGACGCTGCTGCTCGAGCGCGGCCTGCTGGCGCTGACGCTCGGCGGCTTCGGCTGACTCGACGCGCATGCGTGCTTCGCGCTCGGCGCCCTCGCGGGCTTGCTCGATCTGAAGCGCGGCGTCGCGCTCGCCGCGAATCTTCGCTTCCTCGGCCTCGCGGCGTGCTTGCTCCGCGGCCTGGGCTGCAGCAGCGCGCTGCTCCTCGGCACTGCGAACTGCATGCTCTTCTTCTTGGACGCGGTTCTCCTCGATCTGGCGAAGCTCGCGCAGGGAGAACAACACAGAATTTTCGCGCTTCTCGGGCTGTGCCATGGAACGTCCTTAATCCCCCGGAACCGGGACTCTCGATCATTATCACGCAGGATCCCGCGCAGCAACGCGATGTTGTGCAACGCTAGCCAACTGCGAATGGGCTACGTCGATCTCCACAGCCACGTGTTGTTCGGCCTGGACGACGGCGCTCCCGATCGCGCGACGTCACTTGCGATGCTCGATGCGTTGGCATCGCTCGGAGTCTCCGAACAATGCGTGACTCCGCATCAGAAAGCCTCCCAGTACCTGCCGGCGTGGGAGGCGATCGAGACCACGTTCGCTGCACTTGAAGCGCTGCGGAAGCCACACCACCCCACCCTGCGACTGGCCGCCGAGAACATGTGGGATGATGTGTTCCACGGTCGGATCCTGAGCAACACCATCCCGCGGTATCGCGGTAGCCAGGCATTCCTCGTCGAGATCCCACCTTCGCTGATGCCGCCGAACCTGGCGGACCAGCTGTTCAAGCTGACCCGCACCGGCAGCGTCCCGGTCCTCGCACACCCCGAACGCTACCAGGCGCTCTGGGACAACGACGAGCTCGCGCGATCGCTGCGCCGCGTCTGCGCGTTCCAGATCGACCTACCGGCCCTCGCCGGGTTTCACGGGCGGCGCGAGGCGAAGCAGGCGCGTCATCTCGTCGAGATCGGGCTCGCCGCGACGGTCGCGACCGACGCGCACCAGGTCGGTGACGTCCAGCAGTCGGCGCAGGGGCTGACCTGGATCGACAAGAAGCTCGGTCACGCGACCACCGTCCGGCTGTTCGATCACGCCCCACGGGCAATTTTGGCCGGCGACCTCCCAGACTGACGAAAATTGGCGCCTCGCCACCCACCTGGTGACGATGCAGGCATGCGACGAGCCCTGATGGTCCTCCTGCTGGCGCTACCGGCCTCCGCGAGCGCCCGGTCGGAAGGCCGAACGCTCACCTACGCGCGCGATCACGTGTGGTCGACGACAGTGCGTTTCCTGGTCGTCGACGAGAAGGCCAAGGTGATCGAGAAGGACTCCGACGCCGGCTACGTGCTGTTCGACCTCAAGGAGGACGGCAAGTCGTATCGCGGCTCGCTCGAGATCATTACGGTGCTGACCAACGGCCAGCCGAACATCAAGTTCGCGATCCACGTCCACGATCGCCCGCTGTGGCGCGAGGCCGGCATGGTCGAGCGACTCGAGAAGAAGCTGCGCGCCGAGCTCGGCACGCCGCCGCCCGCGAAGAAACAGCCACCCAAGGACGACCCGAAGGACAAGGACGCGAAGGACGGCAAGGACGCCAAAGACAACAAGGACGGCAAGTCCCAGTTCGGCGACGAGCCGCGATCGACGACGCCGTAGCGCGTCGCAGGATTGGAGTAGGCTCCGCGCATGACCGCCGTCATCGATCTGCGGAGCGACACCGTCACCCGCCCGAGCAAGGGGATGCGCGAGGCGATGGCGAATGCCGAGGTCGGCGACGACGTGATGGGCGACGACCCGACGGTGCATCGCCTGCAGGAGCGTGTCGCCGAGCTGCTCGGTACCGAGGCGGCGCTGTTCGTGCCGAGCGGCACGATGGCGAACCAGATCGCGCTGCGCTCGCACACGCAGCCCGGCGACGAGGTCATCGTCGGTCGCGACGCGCATACGTGGCGCGACGAATCGGGTGGCCTCGCCGCGAATGCGGGGATCCAGGCGCAGGTACTCGCCGATCACTGCTTCACCGGCGCCGACGTCCGCGCGGCATTCAAGCCGCCTCACTTCTCGATCTCGCCGAGCCGCGTGGTCGCGGTCGAGAACACGCACGGCTGGGCGGGAGGGCGCTGCTGGGATCTGGCTGCGCTGGCCGACGTCACCTCGACCGCCCACGAGCTCGGCATGGCGACGCACCTCGACGGCGCGCGACTGTGGAACGCCGTGGTCGCGACGGGCCAGTCCGAGCGCGCGCTCGCCGCGGGCTTCGACTCGATCTCGGTCTGCCTGTCGAAGGGGCTCGGCGCACCGATCGGCTCGCTGGTCTGCGGCACACGCGACTTCGTCAGGCGCTGCCATCGGTTTCGCAAGATGCACGGTGGCGGTATGCGCCAGGCCGGCATCCTCGCCGC
>JACCYD010001212.1 GCA_013696695.1 Deltaproteobacteria bacterium
CGTCGCGTACTCATGCTGGTCCTCCCGTCGAGCCACTGAGATCCACGCTACGGATTCGGATCGACTTGTCGATCCTCCCGATCAGTTTTCTCGTCGAGAACCGTCAGAATTTCCGGGCAAGCTCTAGGTAACCTCGTATCGATCTGCGGATTTCACCACCGCTTCGTGCACGAGTATGGATACAAGATCGACATCAGCTCGGACGGCGAGTTTCGCTTCGTGGCACCGACGGGCTCGATCCTACCAGCAGTCCCTGCGCGTCTCGACCGCGACGACCTCGGATGGCCCGCGATCCTCGACGCGAACGCAGAACTCGACATCACCGCGGCCACCGCAGCGTGCGGCTGGACCGGCGACCCCGTTGACTACCACCTCTGCCTCGAAGCGCTGGTTGCGGCGGAAGAAGGTCGCATCCGCGGACCGATCTGATTCGAGCAACGCCAGCAGGACCGGCGTCGAGCAACGCCAGCAGGACCGGCGTCGAGCAATGCCAGCAGGACCGGTGAGCAGGTTCGAGCGAGGCCAGCAAGGTCGAGCCATGCCAGAGGTCGAGCAACGCAGGCGGAACAGGCGACCGTCCGCCCGCGAGCGCCATTCCGCGAGCGACTCAGGGGCGAGGATGGTTGCGAGACGGTTCCCACCGTCAACCTCAAACCCTGATCGGAGCAGCTGACGGCGGGCAGTGCGAGCTCGGGCTCGGCCTCGCCGATCTCTCGCGGCAAGCTCGTCACGGCGTTCATCGCGAAGCCAACGAGACTCGCGGGCCCTGGCGGACAGTCGACGGCACGTCGACGACAGAATCGTGGACAGAATCGACGACAGAATCGACGAGCGGGAGGCTCACGAGGCACATCCTGTCACGAGGTCGTGCCGACCAGCCCGTCGCACCGTCACAGCCAGGCTCACCGGCCGGCCGAGTACCAGGCATGCCATCGCTCGGCACCGTTCGACCTGCTGGCCTTGCTCGACCTGCTCGCCTTGCTCGACCTGATGTTGATGAGGGGCATGCTTAGCGACGATCGTTTGATGCATTGCCGTCGTTGTGATTCGGCAGTGGGCGACTCGACCTGGGCCGACCACGTCATCGGGCATACTGCGGTGGTGAGCGACCCGATGGTGCTGCTGCGCCGGCTGCTCGCGGCCTGGCGCGCGTCGCGCGACCCGGCGCTGGAGCCGCTGATCGACAAGGCCGGGATCGCGGTCGCGCGCGGCCGCGAAGCGATCACGGGCCAGGATCTCGAGGGCCACTGGCACGAGGTTGCCAAAGGGCGGGACATCGGCGACGTCGATCGGCTGCTCGACGCATCGTGGAAGATCGATCGCAGGACAGCGGTCAAGCGGATCGGCGAGCTCGCAGGGTTTTCACCGGATCCGCGGATCACGCGCGGGCTGGCCGAGATCGGGCGAACGTTCTACGGCTTCGACGAATCGGACGTTCACGACAAGATCGCGAAGCTGATCACACGACTCCCGTCGACTCGACTGCTGCCGTCGATCGACGCGATCGAGGCCGCGCGTCCCGATCACACCACGCGCATGATCTATTCCGAGGCACGCGACGCGATCGAGCAGCTGATGACCACGGCCGCCGATCCTGCGCTGATCGAACGCGCGCGCGTCGAGCTCGGCTCCGACGACGACCTCGCGGCGCTGCTCGCACAGCATGCTGCGAACCCGGGCGACCTCGCGTTGCGCGCCGTGATCGCAGATCGGCTCCAGGCCGCGGGCGATCCGCGCGGCGAATTCATCGCACTCCAGCTCGATGGCGGCCCGGCGGCGCTGCGCCGAGCGAACCAGCTTCTCGCCACGCACACCGCCGCGTGGATTGGACCGTTGCCCGGTGTCGCGCCCGAGCTCACGCGATTCGAGCGAGGCTTCCTCGTGGCGGCCCACGTCGATCTTCATGCCGCACAGCTCGAGCGTTCGGCCGACCGACCCGAATGGTCGACGATCGAAGAGCTCGGCGTCGATGGCAAGACCGCCAACGTCGCGGCACTGGTCGCGCGGATGCCGTTGTTGCGCCGGTTCAGTGGGCCGCGGTGGGCGGTCGAGCAGCTCGTCGCCGCCGGTGCAGGGAAGCGCTTGCAGGCGATCGTCACCACCGACGGCTACCTGCCGCCAGCGAGCGAGTCGTTCCCCGCGCTCGCGGTGTTGCTGTGGCGCGAGACCTGGTCGCCGATGGCCAAGCGGATGAAGCTGGCGAAGGAGCTCGGCGTGCGCGTTGTCGGACAGCTCCAGGTGTCGCCCGACGCCATCGTGTCGTTGCTGAAGGCGACGCGGACGATTGGCCTCGAGCTTCGAGTGTCGTGGGGCGCGAACGCGATCGGGTTAACGATTCCGTCGTGGCAGATCCGCGTCGCCGCGGATCGGTCGCACGCCGAGCTGCAATCCAACGGCGGTCGCTACGCGCTCGACGACGGCGGCATGCTGCTGGAGGCGCTTGCCGACGCCGGCGTACCGCGGCTCGTCGTGCGGTCGCCGAGCCCGAGAACGCGGGCTGCGGCCGAGCAGATCACGGCGACGAAGATCGAGATCCTCGAAGGCCGCTTCGATTTCCTCGGCTGACTACTTCCAGCCAGTGCGCGTGAGGTACTGGACGCTCGAGACCAGCGCCGCGGTGACGACGGGCGCGAGCTTCTTGGTGACGGTTCGCTTCAGCAGGGGCTGCATCTTCTTGAACGGTCCGAACAGCCCGGGGAACTGCTCGGGCTGAAATCCCACGCGCGCGAGCGTGTGACCGGGCGGAACGATCGCCAGCGCCTTCGCCTTGACCGTCCCGCCGCCCGCGTACAGCAGCGTCATGCCTTCGATGGCGTTCGCCGGGCCGAAGCACCGGCGACCTACGGAATCGGCGAGCAAACGCTGATCCGCATCGAGCAGCGCGTGGATGGTCGCGGCACCCCACGCCGGGCGCTCCTGTCGGATCGCGGCGATCCATCGCTTGCGCTCGGCCTCGGTGTAGCCGAGCAGATAGCTCATCTGGTTCTCGGCCGCGTCCGACCATCGACCGTCGACGAATGCGGTGCTCCACAGCGCCAGAAATGCCGGCACGCGCCACAGCTCCTCGGGGCGCGAGATGAAGACATGGACGGGTTGGTCCTCGTCGCGGACCCTCGGCGCCTGCTCTGCATGCAGCGTGACGACCAGGTTCCGCTCGGCTGCGAGCGCGAGCCACTCGGGAAGGTCCCCGTCGCGCGCGGTGATCGTGCGCCGCGAGTCGATGAACATCGACATCCCCTTCTTGCGATCGCGCATCGCATCGAAGGTGGACTTCGGGTTCGTGTAGAGGGCGAGCCTCGAGGCCCCGTCGTGTCGCTGTGGCTCGAAGAGCTGCGCGACATCGAATCGTTTCGCCATGGCGCGAGAGTCGCTCGCCCAACTGCGCGATGCGCGCTAACTAGAGACGAATCATGAGTGACGCACCACGAATCGAGGCGAGGCTGGTCGACGAGGGTGAGCACGATCTCGTGGATGTCGGAAAGGTCTCTGTGCGGGTCGGCGGCGTGGGTGTCTACTACCGGCGGTTCTTCGACGACGCCGACGATTACTTCCACCGCATCTGCGCGGAGCACTCGTTTCAGGCGCTCACCGAAGGCGTCAAGCCATCGAAGGCTCATCGCACCGGCATCTACCTGACGCCGGTCCGGCAGGAGGGCGACGCGCTGCGCTTTCACCTCCTGCGCTGCTCGACCAATCTGTCGGGGCCAACCGAGAATTTTTGTGCGACCGACCACCGCATCGTCGATGCGCTGAACCGCGAGGCTGCGTCGATCTTCCGCGACCACGCGCCGCTCAATCACGTGCTGGCGCAGATCTATCCCAACGCGCCGGCGACCGACGGACAGAAGCAGACCAAGGCCAAGATCTCCGCGCACGCCGACAAGACGAAGGACATGCCGCTCGACGGCATCATGGCGTTCTGCACGTTCTACGACGGGCTCGACAAGCTCGCCCCGCTTGCCACCGACCCCTTCGACTACGGCTACAAGGGAAAGAGCGGGCTGACGCGCCTGCAGTTCCGCCTCAAGGAGTCCGCCATCGGCACGGCGGGCCTGCTCCCAGAATTCTCGGTGACGCTGTATCCGAATTCGGTGTTCTTCATGCCGCTGTCCACGAACCGGCTGTACACGCACGCGATCCAGTCATCGATGCTGAACGCCGAGATGCTCCCGACGCGCCTCGGTTACGTCGTGCGGTGCTCGAAGACCGAAGCCATTCACAAGGGCGGCGCGACGTTTCTCCAGGTCGGCGGCCAGCTCGTACCGATGGAGCCACCCACGGAACACGGCATGCTCGAGCTCCGCGCGCTGTACGCCGAGGAGAACAGGACGACCGGCTTCATCGACTACGGCGACAAGTTTCGGTTCAGCATGAACGAAGGCGACTACAAAGCCCCCGATCACAAACGTGAGTGACGAGTTTCGATCGTGGCTGCTGCCAGCCGCCCGCAACCCGTTCGAGGAGCTCCTCGCATCGGTCCGGTTCGACGACGTGGCGAGAGGCAGGTGCGGAACGGTGCTGGTCAAGCTCGACGATCAGGGCCAGGTCCCGCTCGTCCGCACGACGACGCCGTACCCGCATCCGGCCCAACCGTTTCGGGACCTCCACGATCGCCTCGCGCAGGAGATTCGGAGCGGCGCGTTCAACAACGCGCTGATCGAGCACTACACCAACGCCTACGCGACGATGAAAGGTCACTCGGACCAGGCCCTGGATCTCGCAGCGGAGTCGACGATCGCGATCTACTCCTGCTATCGCGATCCCGATAGGCCGTCGCGACGCTTGCTCGTCACGGCGAAGGAATCCCGGGCCACCTTCGAGATTCCGCTGGCGCACCACAGCGTCGTCGCATTCTCGCTCGACACCAATCGCCGGTTCACGCACGCGATCAAGCTCGTCGCGAACGCACCAGACAACGAGTGGCTCGGCATCACGTTTCGAACGTCCAAGACGCTCGTGCACTTCGTCGACGCACAGCCGTATCTCGGAACTGCGCGGTTGACGCTGGCCGACGACGATCAGCGTCGCGAGTTCTTTCAGCTGCGACGTCGAGAGAACGCCGAGACGAGCTTCACGTACCCAACGCTGCCCTACACCCTCAGTGAAGGTGATCTACGACCGCCGGCCTCGCCCGGTTAGCCGCTGCTCAGAACAGGTTGATGACCGTCATCACCGTGAACGAGATCAGCGCGCTCACCGGCATCGTCACGATCCAGGCGAGCACGATATTCCCTGCGACGCCCCACCGCACGGCCGAGAGCCGCTTCGTGGCCCCGACACCCATGATCGACGCGTTGATGCAATGGGTGGTCGACACCGGCACGCCGATGGAGCTCGCCGCGATGATCGTCGCCGCGCCCGCCGTCTCCGCCGCGAAGCCCTGCAGCGGCGAGATGCGGATGATCTTGCTCCCCATCGTCTTGATGATCTTCTTGCCGCCCGCCATCGTACCGAGCGCGATCCCCGCAGCGCACACGAGGATGACCCACATCGGCACCTCGTCGGATCCGGGCTCGGGCGTCATCCAGTCCGGCAGGCCGGTGTGACCCGCGGCGACGAACGACGCCAGCGCGAGAGTGATGATGCCCATCGACTTCTGCGCATCGTTCGAGCCGTGCGAGAAGGCCATCATGCATGCGGAGATGAGCTGCAT
>JACCYD010001232.1 GCA_013696695.1 Deltaproteobacteria bacterium
TGCGGGATAGCCGAACGCCGGGCGGATGCCGCGGTAGCTCTCGGCGAGGATGTCGGTCGTCGACAGCGTCTCGGCGGCGGCGTAGCCCCAGTCGAGCGTGCGCACGCGGTGGTGAAGCCACTCGGCGGCGGCTTCGGCCAGCCGATCGGCGAGCGCCTTCGCCATGATCGAGGAGTAATCGTCGTGATCTTTCTCGAACGCCGCGGAGAGCGCATCGGTGCCGATGCCGGCGGTGACGATGAACGCGCCGAGGTAATCGCGCGCGATATATGCGCGCGCTGCCACATCGGGCCTCGCGTGCCCTGCTGGAGGTCGATCGAGCGGCGCGATGAAATCGGCGAGCGAATAGCACGTCTCCTTGTCCTCGAGCTGCCGCGGCATCGGGAACGTCGCGATCTGCTGATCGGTCGCCGGATCGAACACGAAGATGTTCTCGTCCTCGGTGGATCCGGCGCGATAGAAGCCGTAGGTGGCGCGCGCCTGGAGCAGCTTGCCGTCGATGATCTTCGCGAGCAGCGCCTTGCCGTCGGCGAACACCTTCCGCGCGGCATCGCCCTTCTTCGGATCATCGAGGATCGCGGGATAACGACCCGACAGCTCCCAGGTGTGGAAGAACGGCGACCAGTCGATCCACTTCGCGAGCTCGCCGATGTCGAGCTCGAGGTTCCGTGCACCGAGGAAGTTGGGCGCTGCGATCGTGGTGTCGTCGAACGTCAGCACCGGCTTGCGGCGACGGGCCTCGTCGAGCGCGAGCAGCGGCCGCTTCTGCGCGGACACGTGCGCCTCGCGCAGCTGCACCTGCTTCGCCTGGACCTCGGTGATGTACGTCGCGCGATCGGCGGACAGCAGCTTGCCCATCACGCCGACGGCGAGCGACGCGTCGGGCACGTGCACCGTGGGGCCGGTGTACGCGGGGGCGACCTTGACCGCGGTGTGCTTGCCGGAGGTCGTCGCGCCGCCGATCAGCAGCGGCATCGTCATCCCTCGTCGCGTCATCTCGGTGGCGACCGAGATCATCTCGTCGAGCGATGGCGTGATCAGGCCAGAGAGCCCCACCAGGTCGGCGCCGATCTCCTGCGCCTTGTCGAGGATCGTGTGCTGCTGCACCATCACGCCGAGATCGGTGACCTCGTAGCCGTTGCAGCGCAGCACGACGGCGACGATGTTCTTCCCGATGTCGTGGACGTCGCCCTTGACCGTCGCGATGACGAGCTTGCCCTTCGCGGTGGTGATGCCGGACGCCTTCTTCTCGGCATCCATCAGCGGCTCGAGGATCGCGACCGCCTTCTTCATCACGCGGGCGCTCTTGACGACCTGCGGGAGGAACATCTTTCCAGCGCCGAACAGCTCGCCGACGATGTTCATGCCGTCCATCAGCGGCCCCTCGATGATGTCGAGCGGCTTCGGATACACCGCCAGCGCCTCGGCGACATCGGGGTCGATGAAGTCCGTGATGCCGTTGACCAGCGCGTGCGCCATGCGCTTCGCGAGCGGCTCCTTGCGCCACAGCAGCTCGTCTTCTTTTCTCACCGTCTCGCCGGAGAACGACGCCGCGAGCGTCAACATGCGCTCCGTCGCATCGGGCCGGCGGTTGAGCACCAGATCCTCGACATGCTCGCGCAGCACCGGATCGAGCTGCTCGTACACCGCGAGCTGGCCGGCGTTGACGATCGCCATGTCGAGCCCGGCCTTGATCGCGTGATAGAGGAACACCGAGTGGATCGCCTCGCGAACGCGCGGTGACGTCCGGAACGAGAACGACAGGTTCGAGACGCCGCCCGAGACCTTGGTGCCGGGGAGCTCGGCCTTGATCCGGCGCACCGCTTCGATGAAGCCAACGGCGTAATCGTCGTGCTCCTCCATGCCGGTGCCGATGGTCAGGATGTTCGGATCGAAGATGATGTCTTCGGGCGGGAAGCCGACTTGCTCGGTGAGGATCTTGTACGCGCGATGCGCGATCGACACGCGATGCTCGACGGTGGTCGCCTGGCCGGTCTCGTCGAACGCCATCACGACGACGGCCGCGCCGAACCGGCGGACGATCTTGGCCTGGCGGATGAACGGCTCTTCGCCTTCCTTCAGCGAGATCGAGTTGACGACACCCTTGCCCTG
>JACCYD010001302.1 GCA_013696695.1 Deltaproteobacteria bacterium
AAATCCTCGCCGCGACCCGTCCTGACTTGAGCGCGAGCGCGTGCTGCGCTCGTCCGATGACGTTGGCTGAAGAAGGAAATCGACTTCGACTCGAGATCGTTCGCCTCGGTGACCCCGCGAAGCGGCAGTACCCGGAGGAGCTTCGAAAGAAGATCCTCGACTGGGTCGACGCTCGAAGGAAGAGGGAAGAAATGAGCGCGAGTGTGCAGAGGTCCTCGACATCTCGCGCCAGCGGTTCATCAAAGCTCTGAACGCCGACCGTCGCCTTGACCTTGCCGTCGACGAGGTACTTCCCCGTGGGCGAGTCAGGGCGCTTGCCCGACGCATACGTGTACGCGTAGCCGATCGAGGCCTCCGGAATGTCGGTGGTCAGCTGGCCGCGATCGAGCGGCACCCGATAGGGCCCCGTGTGCCGTCCGTAGCGCCGGCAGTCCCGCACGCACGGCGAGACTGGTGCCGTTCGGCCACGTCTTGGTGAACGGCTTGACCACGACGGGGGCCAGATCGCTGCGCTTGACGAACAGCCGCAGCTTCGTCAGGTCTTCCGGCTGCGGCAGCTTCGTCCACGTGCAGTCGGTGCCGACCACGGACTCGACCTCGACGAAGTCCCCCGTGGTGCTCACCACGCGGAGCGGCACGACCTGGCCGACGTGGTCCTTGCGAGGACCAGCGATCGTCGCGAGCTGCGTCGAGGCCTTGTCGTCGGCGTCGAGATAGAACGTCGCGTCGTTCCAGACCAGCACCGTGCCGGCGAGCTTGGCGGTCGGCTCGGGGCCTCTCGGGTCCGTCGTGGAACCGTCGAGCTTCTGGTCGCCCAGCGCGGGCGTCACCAGCATCGCCACGATCACACCCGCAAGCCTGATCTGCATGGCGCGATTCTACAGGCAGCGCTGGTTGGTGTTCAGCACCTCGCCGAGGTTCGGCGGCATCGGCAGGTTCATCTTCTTCATCGAGCCGGAGAACTCCTCGACGGTGGGCAGCTTGAGCCGCGCGTTGTTCTTGCGCTCGCGGCCGAGCGTCGAGGCGCGGCGACCGTCGTAGTCGTGCGCCGGAAACACGCCGGTGTCGTCGGGCAGCGCGAGCAAGCGCTGGAGCGAGTGGAACAGCGCGCTCGAATCGCCGGTTGGCAGATCGGTGCGTCCGCAACCGCCGATCAGCAGCGTGTCGCCGGTGAGCACGCGATCCGGCAGCACGAGGCACACCGAATCGTGCGTGTGACCCGGCGTCGCGATGACCTCCATCTTGACGCGGCCGAGCTCGATGATGTCGCCATCCTTGAGCCCGCGATCGACGCACGCGACGTGGGTGTTCGCGTGCATCAGCATCTTCGCGCCCGTCAGATCCTTGAGCCGCGGCGAGCCCGACAGGTGATCCGCGTGGGTATGCGTCTCGATGGTGTAGACGAGCTGATAGCGCTTGGCCTGCAGCAGATCGAGGTAGTCGTCGACGCGCTCGCGCAACGGATCGACGATCGCCGCCTGCTTGGTCTCGGGATCCGCGATCAAGTAGCTGCGGCAGCCGCCTTCGGGCTGCAGGATCTCGAACTCGTAGCCGCGCGGATTGCCGATCTCCTCGCCCATCGAGTAGCCCTCCCCTTCCTGCGTGGCTTCCATCCACCGATCGGCGCAGCGCCCGGCGAACTCCGCCGACATCTCGTCGCCCTTCATCTTGTAGCGACCGACCCACTTGCGCGCGCGGACCTTGCCGACGAACTCGATCAGCCGCTCGACATCGGTCGCGTCGTTGTAGAGCCCGATCGACGCGCGGATTGCGCCACTCGGGACCACGTCGCCGCCGAGCTTGTACGCCGGGCTCGCGAGCAACCGATCCATGTACATGTGCGCGCAGAACCGGCCCGAGCGCACGGCGATGCCGCCCTCCTCGGAGAGCACCGCGGCCGCGATCAGCTCCGAGACACCCTCGATGTTGAACGACACCACACCGAGCCGCTCCGCCGCGGTGGGTGGGCCGTACACCGTGATGCCGCCGATCTTGGTGAGCCCGTCGAGGATCTGCTGGGTCAGCTTGACCTCGTGCGCGCGGATCTCGTCGAGCCCGATCGATTGCAAGAACATCAGCGAGCGCGCCATCGCGACGATGCCCGCGATGTTCGGCGTGCCGCCGTGATGACGATCCGGTGCGCCGAGGAACTCGGCCTCGCGCGCGTTGACCGCGAGGGCGGTGCCTCCGCCCGGTAAGTACGGCGGCGCCTGATCGAGCACCGAGCGCGGCCCGTACAGGAAGCCGGCCCCGAACGGTGCATACGCCTTGTGCCCGGCTGCCGCGACGAAATCGAGGTGCTCGGGATCGTCGGGCGCCTTGACGTCGAGGCGATGCCGCGCGATCGCCTGCGCCGCATCGACCAGGATCAGCGCGCCGTTGTCGTGCGCCATCCGCGCGATCTTGTGCACGTCGGGCATCACGCCGGTGATGTTCGACCCGGCAGTGACGCACACCAGCTTGACCTCGTGCTTGCGCAGCAGCTCCTCGAGGTGTCCGAGATCGAGCGTGCCGTCGTCGTGCACGCGGCATCGCAGCAGCGCGCCGCGGCGACGATGCGGGAGCTCGTTGGAGTGGTGCTCCATCTCCGTGGTCACCACCTTGCCCGGGCGGTCCGCCATCACGTGACTGCACAGATCGATCGCGTGCGTCGTGTTGCTGGTGAACACGACGCAGCCCTTGCGGAGCTCGGCACCGATGAAATCGGCGACCACGTAGTACGCCTCCTCGAACCGCTCGGTCGCCTTGCGCGACAACAGATGCGTGCCGCGGTGCACGTTCGCGTACTCGCGCTCCATGAACT
>JACCYD010001307.1 GCA_013696695.1 Deltaproteobacteria bacterium
TCTCCGCACCGCTCCGCGCGAGCGATCGATTTCCGGATCCGCGGCGTGCCACTGCGCGAGATCCGCGACTGGGTGTGGCGCCATTACAGCGGCGTCGGCATCGGCTGGTATCCGGGCGATCAATTCCTGCACGTTGATTCGCGCGATCAAGACACCGCGTGGACGGAGATCCGCGGCGGCGTCAACGACTACAAGCCGTACTGGGCGGTGCAAGCGCGCGAAGTAGCGCCGTCGCCGCGATCTTTGGCGCGACGCGGCCCCGGCGTGTAGTGATCTCGCGGTTCGCGCCGTCGACCACCGGGGAGGCGCATCCCGGTACGTTGCTATCGGCGCTACTGGTCTGGCTCGATGCCCGGTCGCGGGGTGGCCGCGTGCTCCTGCGGCTCGAGGATCTCGACATCACGCGCGTCAAGGCGCAGTGGTCGCGCCAGCTCGTCGAGGCATGTGCGTGGCTCGGGCTCGACTGGGACGAGATCGTGATCCAGAGCCAGCGCGCCCCGGCGTACGAAGCGGCGCTCGATGGGTTGGCGAGAATGGGCCGGCTCTACGCGTGCACGTGCTCGCGGGCGGATCGCAGTGGTGGTCGGCGCGCTCCCGATGGCGGCTGGGCCTACGAGAACACGTGCCGCGAGCGCGTGATCACCGACTGGCGAAGCGCCGTCGACGCGGTGCGCGTGCGGCTCCCCGACGAACCCGTCGTGCTGATCGACGACGGTGGCGTCGAGCTCTCGCAGGTCCCGGCACGCGACATGGGCGATCCGATCGTGCGGCGCAAGGACGCCGTGATCGCGTACCAGCTCGCGGTCGTCGTCGACGATGCGGCGGCGGGCATCACCGACATCGTGCGCGGTCGCGATATCGCACCGTCGACTGCGACGCAGGTGATGTTGCAGCAGCTACTCGCGTTGCCGATGCCGCGCTATCGCCACCACTTCCTGTTGCTCGAGCCGTCGAAGGACAAGCTCGCCAAGCTCCACGGCTCGATCCCGTTCTCGGCGCTGCGTGCCCGCCACGGCAGTGAGGAGCTGTGCGGCATCCTCGCGCACGCCGCGGGGCTGGTCGACACCACAGCGCCGTGTCGCGCTCGAGATCTGATTCCGGAGTTTCGGTGGTCGCGCGTCCACACCAGCGATCTGGTGGCCACGTTCGACGACGACCTCGGTCTGACTTGCGCACCGACCGCGTCGAGCGCGACCATCCAGTCATGAAGCTCGTCCTCGCGTTCCTGGCGTGCGTAGCGATCACCGGCTGCAAGAAAGAGGAGCCCAAGCCCGAGCCCACGCTGGCCGACAAGATCGAGGCCGAGGGCAAGAAGCTCGGCGACCGGCTCGCCGACGAAGTGAAGAAGGACGTCGGCAAGGCCGCCGACCAGACGGCGAAGGCGGTCCGGGCAGCGGAGGGCGCGGGAGACGAGGCCGGCAAGGTTGTCGACGAGGCAAAAAAACTCGGCGAAGAAGCGAAGGAGACTGTCGGCAACGCACTCGAAGGCAAGATGGGTGAGGTCAAGGAGGACGGCAACGCCGTCGACGGGAAGTGCGTCGGCGGTCGGTGCAATCAGAGCTGCGCCGCCGGCAAGACCTGCGAATTCACGTGCTCCGGCGGGCGCTGCGATCAGACCTGCGAGAAGGACGCGACGTGCGACTTCGGATGCGCCGGTGGTAGCTGCAAACAGAAGTGCACCGCCGGGTCCAAGTGCACGATCGGATGCGCCGGCGGCAGCTGCACGCAGACCTGCGATGGGGCGTGCAAGAAGTCCTGCAGCGGCACGGGCTGCAGCTGATCGTTAGCGCCAGTCGACGCCGAGCTCGAACAACACCGCGCGATCGCGCGCGCCGGGGATCAGCGTCGTCAGGCCTTGCTCGAAGCGAAACCCGGCGGTGAACGGCGTGCGCGGTAGCGCGAGCTCGACACCGACCGCCGCAGCAGCGCCGGTGCGGCTGACCGGGACGTCGGTCATCGGCATCGAGCGCGTGCTCGCGAGGCGAAGATCGCCGCGCAGCTGAGCCAGCACCGCGATCGCGATGGTCTGCTTGTCGAGGATCGTGATGCCGGCACCGGCACTCGCACCGACGACGTCGATCGATGTCGGGCC
>JACCYD010001331.1 GCA_013696695.1 Deltaproteobacteria bacterium
TCGATGATCAGCGCGGCCGAGGTGCCGGCTTCGCACGCCAGCGGGCATCCCGGATCGCGGGCGATCGCGGCGTTCATCATGTCGACGACCGACGGGATCAACACGGTGTCGACCTGCGTCTCGGTAACCGCGCCGCCCAACCGGCCGCTGCAGCTGGTGGCATCGATCGTTGCTTCGACGCGAGCTCCGATCAGGTCGAGCGCGATCGGCGGTGCCGACGCCGAGACCTTGAGCTTGATGGTCAGCGCACCCGCGCCCTTCGGCGTCGCGGTGTACGCGCCCCCCGAGGTCCGGCCGACGATCGCAGAGGACACGCCCTGCCCCATGGCGAACGTGTCGCTGCCATCGAATGCCGGAGGTGCGGCGGTATCCGCGCCTGAATACACCTGCCACGACACGCTGGGATCACTTTCGAGGTCATCCGCGCGTACCGAGTGGAGCAGCACCAGCCCGCCGTCCGCCACGGCGTCGTCGACCTGGCCCTGGAGGTCGAGATCGGAATTCGAGGTCAAGGCGACGAACACGTTGCCGAGCTGGTTGTCGGGTCGGCCCCCGGAATCGCCATCGACGTTGATGCCGTACTCGCGCTGCAGCTCGCCGGTCAGCGGGATGCGGAGCGAATTGGTCACGTAGTGGTGGAACTCGCCGGTGGTCACGGGCGCAGGTCCCGCGGGATCATCGGCGCCGCAGGCGGTCAACAACACAGAGAACATCGCGCGCTTCACTGTGCTCCACTCGTTCATGCGCGCGCCTTCAGCAACGGGTGCGCCACCCGAGGTCGCTGAAAACTCCCGCGGTTACCTCGCTGTTCGGTCACGCCTGTCCACGCGCGGACAGCACCTGAGCTGTCGTCAATCAGCGATGGCGCGATCGAGGAGGTGGATGGCGCGAGCTCAGTACGCGAGACGCCGGTCGCGCGCGATCGCCTGGCTGCGGATCGCCGACACCAGCATCGTCACGATGCTCGCGGAACGTGGCTGGCACGGCCCCTCGGCTGCGCCGGCCGGGCTCTGCGCCCTGATAGGATGGCGACCTCTTGGGGAATTTCTCGAATGTCGACATTTCGTGGGCTGCCGTAGCCCTCGCGATCACGACCGTCTTCATCGCCCTGTTCGCGCGCCGGCTGCTGCCGCCCGATCGCGCCGATCGCGGCCGCCTCCCGATCATCTTCCTGCTGTCATCGGTGGCACTTCGCGCGCTCGCGGTGCCGATCGAGATGGGCGATTATCACGACCTCGTCACCGGCGTGAAGCTCGCCGCCGCGATCACGCTTGCGGCCGGCATGACCGGCATCATCGGCAAGCTGCTGTTCGACATCGTCGTCTCGCGGTTCTTCGAGTTCCCGACGATCCTGCGCGACATCCTGCTGTTCATCGCGTTCGTCATCGCGCTGATGACGATCCTCCAGCAGAGCGGCGCGAACCTAGTGAGCCTGGTCACCACGTCCGCGGTGCTCACCGCCGTGATCGGTCTCGCGTTGCAACAACCGATCGCGAACATGTTCGCCGGTCTGTCGCTGCAGCTCGATCGCACGATCGTGGTCGGCGATTGGATCAAGATCGACGATCGGATCGGACGGATCGAGAAGATCAGCTTTCGTGCGACCACGATCTCGACGCGAGACAACGACACCCTGACGTTCCCGAATACGTACTTCATGACGCACGCGGTGCTCAACTACTCGAAGCCGACCGCGACGCACCGGATGTGGGCCGACGTCGGGATCGCGTATCGCCATCCGCCGAACGAGGTGAAGGCCGTGCTCGAAGAGGCGTTGCGCGGCTGCCCCGGCGTCCTCGATCAACCCGCACCGCGTGTGGTGCTGCGTGGCTTCGGCGACAGCGGCGTGCAGTACTCGGTGCTGTACTGGATCACCGACTACGGGCAGGACGTGGTGATCGAGAGCGACGTCCGCACCCGGATCTGGTACGCGACGCAGCGCGCGGGCCTCGAGATCCCGTTTCCGATCCGCACCGTGCACATGCACCAGATCACCGAGGAGACCACCAAGGCCGGGGCCGATCGCGATCAGGATGCGCGGCGCGCCGCACTCCGCAGGGTCGAGCTGTTCGCGAAGCTCGCCGGTCCCGATCTCGATCTGATCGCGCGCGGCATGAAGCGCCGGCTGTTCTCGCGCGGCGAAGTGATCGTGCGCCAGGGCGACCCCGGCGATTCGTTGTTCCTGATCGACGAAGGTGAGGTCAGCGTCGTGCTGTCGGTCGACGGTGCCGAGCGTCAGGTCGCGACCCTCAAGAGCGGCGACATCCTCGGCGAGCTGTCGCTGATGACCGGCGAGTCGCGTGCCGCGACCTGCATCGCCGCCATCGACGTTCAGGTCCACGAGCTCAGTCACGAGCTCGTGCGCGAGCTACTCGAAGCCAAGCCAACGCTCGCCGAAAACTTCAGCGTGATCCTGACCGATCGACAACACTCCCTCGAAGCGGAGCGCGAAGGTCTCAATGCCGAGGCCGCGGCATCGCGACACGACGAAACCAAGCAGCGGTTACTCGGCCGCATTCGCTCGTACTTCCGGCTGGCATGACCATGACGATCGCGTACCTCACCGATGTCGAAGGCCGCTGGGACAAGCTCGCGTCGTTCCTCGATGGCAATCCGCACGTCTCGATCGCCGACGATGTGCTGCGTCTCACTGATGGCGTGACATTCGTGTTCGGCGGCGATGCGATCGATCGCGGCCCTCACGCGAGGCGCATCGTCTCGCTGCTGCTCGCCGCGAAGCGCAGCTACGGCGAGCGCATGATCCTGCTCGCGGGCAATCGCGACATCAACAAGCTGCGGCTCGTCACCGAGCTCGGCGGGCAGCCGCACCGGCGTGCCCCCGCCGGCCTGTCGCGGCCGGAGCTGCTGCGCTGGACGTTCATCAACACGATGGGCGCGAAGACCGCGTTCGATCATCGCGTGACCGAGCTCGCCGAGACCGGGCATCCCGCCACCGACGATGCAGTCGTCGACAGCTATCTCGCGGACCTCGCGCCGGGCGGCGAGCTGCGCGCGTATCTCGAGGCGTGCCAGCTCGGGTTTCGCACCGCGGACACGCTGTTCGTGCACGGCGGGGTCACCGCCGAGAACTTCCTGCTGACGCCCGCAGTTTGCGAGAACCGCTGGATCACGCAGTACTCCAGCGCCGACAACACCGACGACTGGCTGGTCGCGCTCGAGCGGTTCTATCGCGACGAGATGTCGGCGTTTGCAGCAGGCACGCGCCCGGACGCGGTGATCGCCTATCAATCGCAAGGGCCCGACAAGCTCAACCAGCAGTCGGTGGTCTACGCGCGCCCCACCGACGAGGAAGGCAACCCGCAGCTGCCGCCCGCCGACATCGTCGAGCGGTTGCGCGACGACGGCCTCCGGCGGCTCGTCGTCGGCCACACGCCGAGTGGCGATTGCCCGGCGATCCTGCGCGACGGCGACTTCGAGCTCGTGCTCGCCGACAACTCGTACGGCCGGATCGAGCGTGGCTCGCAGATCGCGATCGACACCGCGACGCACGTCCGCGCGATCACGCAGCTCGACGATGGCGCGCAGCTGTCCGTCGCCTTCACCGTCGCGGCAAGCGACGCGATGCTCGGCCTCCGCGATCGCGAGAGTGGCCAGCTCGTCAAGGCGCGCCTCGAGCGCGGCGACTATCTGTTGTTCCGCGGCCTGCCGAAGTATCAGGTCGAGCAGATCACGGCGAGCGGGGAAGCGCTCGCCGCACGCTCGCTCGTCGTCGCGCGATAGAGTCACGACATGGGCGTCGACCCGATCCTGATCGAGCGCTGGCTCGCGGCCCGCGATCACACCGAGATCCGCAGCGCGTGGGCCGCGCTTCCCTCGGTCCTCCATCCTCTCGGGGGTCCTCGACGCGACCTCACCCTGCACGGCGCGGCCAAGCTCGCGGAGGCCATGCTCGGCGAGCGCACAGACTGGATCGTCGACCGCACGCAGAGCGCGCCGCCCGTGCACGACGTTCGCGGGATCAGCGAAGGCGCCTTCCTCGATCACGCCTGGAACATCGACGAGGCGTGCGACGCTCAGCTCACGATCCACGAGCGACGCGACGGGCTGCGTGGCGTGCAACTGATCATGATCGGTTCCGGAACCATCACCGGCAGACCGGAAGGCGGCGGGATAACCGTGGTGCGCGTGTTCGACCGCGATCGCGCGGCGATCGTGCCGATCGAGGCGTGGAACACTCCGGTCGCGACCATCGGCGAGGTCGATCTCGCTCCGCTCGATCTGGTGATGGCCTCGCGGTCCTTCGAGATCGCCAGCGGATCGCACGACGTCGCCACCGCACGCGCCCTCATCGCCCAGCTCACCGCCGAGGTCGATGCCCACTACGACACCAGCACGCTGTGGCCAGAGGGTCCGATCTACGTGGACGAGCACCACTGGTACGAACCAGAGGTCACGTCAATGCAGACCTTCGTCGACGGTGAACGAGCCGTCACGATCGTGAGCGATCGAAATGGCCGGCTGTGGGCCCAGGTCTACGGTCTGCCGTGGGGCCACCGGCTCGGCTTCTACCTCGATAGCCGCCTCCACGGATACATCGCGATGCGGTTCCCCAGCGCGGATCTCGATCGCATCGAGGCGCGGATCGCCGCGATCGGCAAGCTGCACTAGATCGCCATCAGTGGCTTCTGCGGGTTGCGGTCGACAGCCGACCGTCGGCGTACATGGTGACGATCACGTCGCTGTCCCAGCCGGTCGCGTAGATCGGCGCCGTGATCGCCCAGCCTTCGAACTTCTTGGCGCCCGCGGCGACCGGCACGACGACGGCCTTCCGCGGTGGTGCCTGCGCGAGCGCCTTCTCGAGCATCTCGACGGTGACCGCGCGCGGATGGCCATACGCCCAGCCGGTCCACGTGCTCCTGCGATCGTGCGGCCCGCACGCGATCAGCGCGAGCTTGGGCGTCAGCGCGGCCAGCAGCGCCTTGGTCGTCGCGTTGTACGAGCCATGGTGGCCGACCTGGTAGACATCGGTATCGAGCGCGGTGGTACCGCGGTGCTTCTTCAGCAGCTCGTCGATGCCGTCGTCCTCGAGGTCACCGGTGATCAGCAGCGAGGCTTGGCCGAGCGCGATCCGCAGCACGACCGAATGGTTGTTGAAGTTCTCGAACGTCTTTTCGTCCCACCGGACCGACCCCTTCTCGATCGCACCCCACAGCGCGCGAATGTCGGGATCACCGTCGGGACACGTCACGGGATCGATCACCGGGCTGGTCAGCCCACCGGCCGGTACGCCGCGGTTGGTGACGACCTGATGCGGGATGTTCTTCACCTTTGCCGTGCTGATCGCAGATCGCTGCTGCTTGCCCCCGGAGCTGGTGATCAGGCCGTCGGTCACCAGGTTCTGCACGGTGAACTCGCCGAGCACGACACCCGCCCCGCGCGTGTGATCGATGTGCGGGTGGGTCAACACCAGCAACGCGAGCGTGTTGTCGAGATCGGCGCGACTCTTGAAGAACACGCGCAGGTAGTCGACCAGGTGCTCGGTGCTGTCGTACCGCTTGTGCTGCTCGCCGCCGGTATCGATCAACACCGCCGCGCACGAGAACTCGACGAGCGTGGCCGCGCCCTGCCCGATGTCGATCAGATGCACTCGCATCTTTGCTGGCCCGCTCGTGTCCGGTAGCCCGCTCGTGTCTCCGGGCGCCTCGAACCACGTCGAGTCCAGCGTCGGCGGATAGTCGCGCGGCGGAATCGGCCGGCCGCGGCCCGCAGCGCCGCACCCGATCGCGATGACGATCGACAGCAGTGCGAGCCGACGAAGCATTATCAGAGGTTACGCGATGGGGACAGGATCCACCCCTCTAACGACGAGGGATCACGGGGCTTCTGGCCC
>JACCYD010001361.1 GCA_013696695.1 Deltaproteobacteria bacterium
GCATCGCCGCCGCGCTCGCAGCGTGCACCGATTCGCCGGCGCCCGACGATGGGCTCGTGTTCGAGCTCCTCGAGCCGGATCACGTCGCCGGGACGTTGGAGCGCGATGGCGCGAAGCTCGGCTTCGAGTTCTCGATCGATGGCGCCGTCCACCGCGGAGAATACCGCGCGGCCGACGGCAGTCACCTGGTGTCGAGCACGCTGGTCGACGGGTACGAGACGTTGCGCGTGCTCGATGGTCAGCTCGTGATCGATGGTCCGGTCGGCAGCCCGGCTCCGACGATCGAGGGCGATCCAAACTTGCTCGAGACGTTGCAGGCGTCACCCGACCTCGCGCTCGCGATCGAGCTGCGCGCGGTGCTCGCCGAGCACGGCGTCGCCGACCAGCTCTACAACCCGCCCGAACCGGAGCTGCAGATCGCCGATGCCTACTGGGGCGGCGACGGCTACTACCACATGGGTCCCGGCGAGGTCGGCCGCTTCGGCACGCAGCCGTTCTGGTGGCCGACCCAGGTCGTGCTGCGGAGCTTCAGCGATCGCTGCTCGACGGTGAAGTTCCAGGTCGGTCTCGGGATCGACACGCATGTCGTGCCGGCGCGCGGCTACAAGTTCGTCACCGGCTACTGGTGGGCGTCGTGGCTCTACATCACGAACCTCAACGCGTGGGTCGACTGGTCGTATCTCGGGCTGGGCGTGTGCGGGCCGGGGGAAGTCGGAGCGTTCACCCGGTACGGAGGTTGAGATGACGAGGACGATCACTCCGGACATGCTGTTGGCAGCGGTGGCCGCGGCGGTCTCAGCGGTGAAGGCCGGGCGTGTTATGCCCGTAGCTAACCCAGATACGACTCGTGACAGACGGCCTCGATGTTGTGGCCATCTGGATCGGTGACGAACGCGCCGTAGTAGTCCTGGTGATAGTGCGCGCGAACGCCGGGCGGTCCGTTGTCCTTGCCGCCGGCGGCGATCGCGGCGTCGTAGAACGCCTTGACCTCCGCGCGACCCTTGGCGCGAAACGCGACGTGGGCCGGCTTCGGATCCTTGCCCGCGCCGATCCAGAAGTCGGGTTTGTTATCGACCCAGAACCCGACGGCCTGACCCTCGTACGACTTGAACACCGTGTAGCCGAGCGGTGCCAGCGCGCTCTCGTAGAAGGCCTTGCTGCGGGTGAGGTCGGAGCTGGTGATTCCGATGTGATCGATCATGGCGAGAACATTACCAGCGCGCGGAAACAGAGTAAGCTCGCGGCCGTGCGAGCGGTGATCGTCGTTCTAGCCCTGTGCGCCGTCGCGGGGAGCGCCGAGGCAGGTCGGTCGCAATACGCCTGGCTCTACGGCGCCGAGGTGCTGCCGGAGAAGAGCGTCGAGGTCCAGCAGTGGGTCTACGAGCGCAACGGCCTGGTCGACGGCAAGGTTCACGACACCGCGCTGTGGTGGGGCGTGCTGGTCGGCGTCACCGATCAGCTCGAGCTCGTGATCCCGGTCGAGCTGCTGTATCGCCGCCTCGATGGAATGGGCTCTGACTTCACGGTCGAGAAGTACGGCGTCGAGGCCCGCTATCGCTTCACCAAGCTCGACCCCGAGAAACCCGACGGGCTGTGGCCGCTGCTACGCCTGGCAGTCAAGCGCGACGTCAACATTCGCAACACCACGATCGCCGAGACCGATCTCGTGCTTGGCTATCAGGTGGGTAGGTTTCACGGCCAGGTCGACCTCGGCGCGATCGCCAAGATCAACACGGATACCACCGAGATCGAGCTCCACCCGGGCGCCGGCATCTCCATCGAGGTCAAGAAAGACCTGCGGTTCGGCATCGAAGGCATCACCATCGTAAATCTCGACCGCGACTTGAAGAAACGGGACTGGGCCGCCGTCGGACCGAACATGGCGTGGACCTCCGGTCGGTTCTGGCTCTCGGCGTCGTTCCTGATCGGTCTCCACCAGGTCAACACCGCGCCACGCTTCATCTGGGGGGTCTTGTTCTGATGCGCACCACGATGATCATCGCGCTGAGCCTGCTGTCCGCCACGGCTATCGCCCAGCCTAAAAAAGATCCGCCAAAGGCCGCCGGTCGCACCGTCAGTGGCACGGTCAAGGTCGTCGAGGCCGACGGCAAGACCGAAGTCAGTAACATCGAGGTCGTGGTCTACGTCGTCGGCCCGAAGGAAGAGCTCGGCAAGCCGGTGGTCGCCGCCAAGATCACGCAGACCAAGGAGCGCAAGTTCTCCCCCGACCTCGTCGCGATCACGACGAACGAGCGGGTCGAGTTCCCGAACGGCGGCTCGTTGCTGCACAACGTGTTCTCTCCGAAGCCGAAGTTCGATCTCGGCTCGTTCGGCAAGGGCGAGAGCAAGGACTCGGGCAAGGCGTTCGAGAACTACCGCGGCACCGCGGAGATCTACTGCAACATCCACCCGGAGATGGCAGCCACCGTCCTCGTGTTGCCGAACCCGTACCATGCGTCTCTCGACAAGAAGACGAAGAAGTTCGTGATCAACAACGTGCCGGCGGGGAAGTTCAAGCTCTACGCGTACACGCGCCGCGCCGAGAAGCCGGCGTGGGTCGAGATCGACACCACCGCCGGTGACGTGGTCAAAGAGATCAAGCTGACGCGCGGTGCCGAGACCAAGCACCTGAACAAGTACGGCGAGAAGTACACCAAGTCCTACGGGCCTTAGTCTTCGCGTTCCTCGAGGTAGCGCACCACGCTGGCGTCGAGCCGGCTCTGCACCAGCCGGATCACGCTGTCGATCTCCTCGATCGGCATCGAGAGCCGTGCGGCGAGCCGATTGCGGGTGGCCGCGACGAGCGCACCACGCGATCGGTTGAGCCAGCGCGCGGCGGTGGCGCGATGCACGCCGTATGCGGCACCCAGCTCGTCGATCGAGAGCTTGTCGACGATCTGCTGGCGCAGCAGCGTACGGTCCTCGGCACCGAGCTCGGCGATCGCCTCGCGCAGCGCCGTCGCGAACTGCGCGCGGTATTCGCCCTTGAGCTGCTCGAGCACCGGATCATCTCCGCCCGCACCGAGCATCTCCTCGAGCTGGCGATCGACCGGCACGTCACGCGAAGCCTTCTTGATGTGGCGGATCAGCTCGCGCGTCGCGGTGATCCGGACCCAGCCGCGCAGCGGACCCTTACCCTTGTAGCCGGCGATGCCGGCGGGCTTGCCC
>JACCYD010001371.1 GCA_013696695.1 Deltaproteobacteria bacterium
CGCCGCGAGCCCGCGATACGGATTGCCATCGGGCACCGAGAGCGGACGCGGCTCGGCGATCTCTTCGAGCGCGACCAGGAGCGCCTCGGCCGATGCGAAGCGCGCGCCCGGATCGCGTTCGACGAGCCGATCGACGACGGCGGCGAACGCCGCATCGACCCCGGGCGCCGCCGTGGTGAGCCGCGGGATGTCGGCGTTCTGGACCGCTTCGCCGAGCTCGGCGATCGCCATGCCGCGGCGCGGAGCCGTCCCCGCGAGTAGCTCGTAGAGCAGCACGCCGAACGCGTAGAGATCGGAGCGTCGCGTCGCGGGCTCGCCTCGCCAGAGCTCGGGGGCCATGTACAGCGGCGTGCCGGCCTCGCGCGGCCCTGGATTTCCGAGATCGAGCGGCGAGCCCTCGGGCGCCTCGCGATCGAACGAATCACTCTCCACGCTCGGCGACGAGCCACGCGCAGGAGACGACCTCGTGACGTCGACCGCGATCGGCGGTGACTCGGCGCGTTCGCGCGGTGGCAAGAACACCGGCTCGGCATCGATCGCGCGCGCGAGCCCGAAGTCGAGCAGCTTGCCGCGGCCGTCGTCGGCGAGGATCGCGTTCGCCGGCTTGACGTCGCGGTGCAGGACGCCGCTGCGATGCGCCGCTGCCAGTCCGCGTGCGAGATCGATCGCGAGCGGCAGCATCTCTTTCCACGGCACCGGCCGAGCGATCTCGTCGAGCGTGGTGCCGCGGACGTACTCCGAGACCAGATACGGCGGGCGCGCGGTCTCGGCGATGCGATAGATCGCGACGACATTGGGGTGCTGCAGCCGCGCGATCGCACGCGCTTCCTCGAGGGCCCGTGACCGTGCGACCGGATCGTCGGCGGCGCGCACGAACTTCACGGCGACCGGCCGATCGAGCAGCTGGTCGTGCGCCAGGTAGACCGCGCCCATCGCGCCGCGACCGAGCAACCGGACCAATCGGTACTCGTCGAGCTCCTCGGGAGGTGTCCACTCCGCCATGCGACCGACGACAGCTTACAGCGGCATCACCTTGGCCGCGCGAACAGGAGCCGCGGGTCGACTTCTCCGTCGAACACGTGAACCGCCGGACCGCGCATCAGAACGTTGGCGAGCCCCTCGAGGACCGTGACCTCCAGCGTGCCGCCTGGCAGATGAAGCTCGATCGGCGAGCCCGCATCCGCGCGGCCGGTGAGCACCGCCGCGACGGCCGTCGCACTCGCGCCGGTACCGCAGGCGAGCGTCAGGCCGCAGCCGCGCTCCCAGACGGCGACATCGATCGCGCGCCGCGAGCGAACGTGCGCGAACTCGACGTTGGTCTTGAGCGGAAACCACGGGTGGCGCTCCATCGCGGGACCGATCGCACGAGCGAGTCGCGTCGCCTCGGCGGCGGAGTCGACGAACGTCACCGCGTGAGGATTGCCGGTCGCCACGCCGGTCATCCGGCGCCTTGGCTCGCCGGGAAGCACATACGGCTGATCGATGCAGGTGTCGTCGGCGGCGCCCGTCATCGGGATGTCGCCGCGGCGCTGACGCGGCGGGCCGAGCAACACGGAGATCGTATCGCCCTCGACGGTGCACGCGAGCGGCCCCGCATTGGTGTCGATCACGAGCTCGCGCAGGTCGAGCCCGCGATGCATGCAAAGGGCGCGGACAAAGCAGCGGAGCCCGTTGCCGCACATCTCGGCCTCGCTGCCATCGCTGTTGAGGACGAGCATCCGTGCGTGCGCACCGGGTGTGACCGGCGGTAGCGCGGCGAGCACGCCATCGCCACCAACGCCGAACTGGCGATCGCAGAGGGCGATCGCATGCACCGGCGATTGCCATGCGGCCGCGACATCGGCCGGCGCCGCGCGCAGGTCGACGACGAGGAAGTCGTTGCCGAGCCCGTGGTACTTGCCAAACTTCACCGAACCGACCGTAGCATCCCCACGCTTGGTCAATTTGACCGATCAACCGCCGGACCGTAGGCTCCTCGGGTGCGAAAGCGCCACATCCTGGTGATCGATCCGGCGATGCACACGCCGGAGCTCGATTGCTTCAATCGGATGGCGGCGAATGCTCCCGTGCCGCTCACCTATCACCTGCCGGCGTTGCACGGCATGGACAGCGTGAGGCGTGACGAAGGCAATGCCATCGGGATCGTGGTGCTAGGCAGTGCGAGCTCGGTGAACGATCAGCTGCCGTGGCAAGCCGAGCTCGGAACCTGGTTGCTCGCGCGCATGACGGCTGGCATCCCGACGCTCGGGCTGTGCTTCGGGCATCAGTTGATCGGGCAGCTCTACGGCGCGCGGGTCGACTTTCTGTTTCCGGATCACCACAAGCTCGCCGGGTTCGTTCCGACGGAGCTGGCGGCCACATCGCTGTGGGGCGAACCGAGAAGGTGTGCGCTCTACTCGTCACATCGCGAGGTGGTCACGTCGTGTCCGCCGCCGCTGACCGTGATCGCGCAGCGGCCCGAGGTGCCGTTCGACGGGTTCGCGCACCAGCAGTTGCCGATCTGGACGTTCCAGACTCATCCGGAAGCGACGCCGGCGTTCCTCGAGAATCGCGGGTTTCGTGTCGACGATCCCGTGTACTACGCGCCGGGCCACGACCTCGTCGATCAGTTCCTGCGGTTCGCGGCGAAGTGATCGCGCAACGCGCGCAGCCGCTTGCGGGTCTCCCAGCGAAACACGCGGGCCATCACCGGCTCGAAGGCCCAGCGCAGCACGCGCGGCTTGGCCTCGAACGACCACGTGTACGTGATCCGCGACGTGCCATCGTCGAGCGCCGCGTGCCGGATCGATGCGGCCCACCGACCGAAGAACGGCGGCGTGTTGATCATCTCGACGGCGGCGAACCGCGGCCGCTCGAACGAGACGTACCGCGTCTGGAGTGCCAGCCCACCGAGCGACCGCCGACCGACGCAGACGCTGGTGACGCCTTTCGCCGCGGCCGAGAAGCCCTCGTCGAGGTAGGCCGCGCGAAGCAGCGTGTCCCACTCGAGACGGCGCGCGTAGTCGTGCACGAGATCGAACACGGTCTCGCACGACGCCGGGATGATCTCGGAGACGCGATCGCGCCGCATCACAGGCGCGGGCGCAGGCCCATCTCGGTGATCACGTGGTCGGCGTTGTCGACCTTGTCCATCACCCACAACATGTAGCGCGCGTCGACGTGGATCTTGCGCACCATCGAGCCGTCGAACACGACGTCGGAGGCAACGCCTTCGATCGTGCTGTCGAAGTTGAGCCCGACCAGCTCGCCCTTGTCATTCAGCACCGCCGAGCCGGAGTTGCCGCCGGTGGTATCGAGGTCGCTGAGGAAATTGACCGGCAGCTCGCCGTCGCGGTTCGCGTACGGACCGAACTGCTTGGCCTCGATCGCGGCGAGCATCGGTGCCGGTGCGTCGAACGGCTCCTTACCGGTGTTCTTCTTGATGATCTGCGAGCCGGTCGTGAACGGCGGATCGCCGGGCTTGAATGCCTTCACCGTGCCGTACGTGATCCGCAGCGTCGAGTTCGCGTCGGACGCGAGCAGCCCACCGAGCACCTCGCGCATCGCATCGGCGTAGACCGGTGCGACGAGCATCAGCTCTCCGACGTACGCATCGTCGAGCTTTTCCTCGGCCTTGTAGATCTTCCAGATCCGTTGCGCGGCGCGCAGGAACGGATCGGTGGACGCGGCGAGCTTCACGCGCGTGCCCTTCTGGAGCAGCTCGAGCCGAAGCGCTTCGTCGGCGAGCTTGCTGGTGCGGAACCAGGTGTCGAGCGTCTTGTCGATCAACACCTCGTCGAGCTTCTGGCGCGGGCCCGCACCGAGGAGGAGCGGCAGCCACGGGCGCTCGGCGACGGGCAGCTCGAGGGCGCGCACGAGCGAGAGGCGCAGGTTCGCGCGATCGAGCGTGGCATCGAACTGCTTGGTGAGTTGCTTCTGCGAGGACGTCGCCGGGCGCATGTCGCGATCCTGGAAGCCGGCGCGGCGATCGGCGTCGGGCCTGGCGCGCTCCTCGGCCCACCGCGTGAGCGTGATCGCGGCTGACAGCAACGCCGAGCCGCCAAACGCGTTCGAGCGATCGTATTCGGCGCGCGCGCTCC
>JACCYD010001388.1 GCA_013696695.1 Deltaproteobacteria bacterium
GCATCCGGTCGAGTTCGATCAGGCGCGCACGATCGGGACGCGCCTGCGCGAACGCGGCATCAACCCGATGACCGCGGCGCTCAACTGGCTGGCGGCCACCGAGCGCGCGGCGGATCGGATCGGCTTCATCGTCGTCGGGGACCTCGCGGTATGCACGCGGATGCTCGCCGCCGAGCCACAGGTCTCGGCGCACGATCTCGATCGCGTGCTCGAGGTGATCTGGGCGAGCACCACCGAGGAGGTCCTCGGCGTGCGTGCCCGGCTCGAGAGCTGGCCAGCCGCAGTCGCCGACCTCGAAGCTCGCAGCTCCGGGTCGCGGCCCTCGTAGGCGCGTCCCGCCGCTCGCTAGACCCGAGATCACGCGCAGCTCACGCGCTCGCCCTGTCGGCCTCACTGACCGGACTGCGAGGTTGGCGACATGAGAGCGCTCCTCGTTACTGCCAGCCTGCTGGTCTTCTCGGTAGCCCACGCCGGCCCCCCGGTGAGCGACGAGAAGTCGCCCCAGACCGCGCTCGGATTATCAGCGGGCGTGTTCGCCGGCGGGGCCATCGCGCTCGTGGCCGCCAGGCTGGCCGAGAACGAGAGCTCGGGCCTGCGGGGCACGCTGGCTGTCGCGGGGCTCGCGGGCATCGCGATCGGCCCGATGCTCGGACACGCCTACGCCGGCGATGCGTGGAATACCGGCCTCCAGATCCGGCTCGGCAGTCTCGCCGTGGTTGGGGTCGGTGCCGTGGTGGTCGTGACGAGCTGTCTATTTAATTTTAAACGTTCCGATCCGCCGGGGTGCGGGATCGGAGGCGGGCTCGCCGTGATTGGGCTGTTCGGACTGGCGGTCGGCACGGTCTTCGAGATCGTGGACGCGCCGGACGCCGCGAGGCGAGCGAATGCACGCCATCTCCAGGTGGTCCCGACTGTCGGCCCCGGCATCGCAGGCGCGAGCTTCGCGGGACAATTCTGATCGGGACTAGAGGGGACTCATAGGTAGGATCATATTCTCGACGAGACAACCAGCGTGCGAACGGGTCATCGGCACGCCGTGTCCGTTCGCGTAGCAGTTGGCGGTTGATCCCGGAGCCCGAGCTCTCTCCCGCTCGCGTCCCGACGTAGATCACGAGCTGCTCGCAGCCGGCGCGCTGTGCGGACACGGCCTGGGCGGACGCTCGAGACCGGCGCACCTCCCGACGTAGGTCACCAGCGCTCGCAGAGGCTCGGACGGCCGGCGGAGCCACGCGGCGCGAACGTTGGTGGACCCCACGTACCTCCCGACGTAGATCACGAGGGCTCGCAGAAGCTCCGGACGGCGGACATTGGGTATTGGCTCGCGAGAACCGTCGGTCGCCGGTCGCTGCGAGGCGGAACAGAGATCACAGAACGACCTCGATCCGTTGGTGTCAGCGCCGTCCTGCAGGTGGGATCTCGTCGACCGATAGCAAGCCGAACTTCGAGCGCTTCCAGCCGGCCTTCAGGAGCCACGACGCGGGGGGCGCGACCACGCGCATCTCGGGCGGCGGAATCCCGAGCTTCCAGGTCTCGTCCTTCCAACCGTCGAACCACCACGCTGAGGAGAACGGATCCATGCCGCCAAACCTCGGATCGATCACCTCGCGATGCCTGCGCGCGTTCTGGAGCACGTAGCAAAGCGCGTGGCGCGTCTGCGTAGGGGTCGTCAGGATCTCGACGTGGTACCGATCGTCGAACACCGTACCCGCGCGCCCGAGATAGCCGTTGAGTCCGCGCGCGATGCGCACCGACCAGCCCTGGATGCCGCGCGCGAGAGTCTCGGCGTCGCTGGCCTCGCAGATCAGATGGATGTGATTGCCCTGGATCGAGAACTGACAGATCCGGAACTCGCCCCCGTCGACAGATCGACGGCAGCCGTGAACAAACGCGCGCCGGAGCACCTTGCACGGCTCGAACCTGCGTAGCCGCGTGACGTCGCGGCCGACGCGCTTGGTGACGTGAACCGGAAACCGCGCCTCGATCGCGGGGCGGCTCGCGTGACGCATGCGCGGGCGTCCGGCCTGCGTCGGCTTGCGCCCGGCACCCTTGCGGGCACCGCCGTGCTGCCGAAAGGTGAGCTGCTGTTGACGCGACCCTTTCACTTGATTGGGCATAGTTTATAACCTAGCGATGTCCTTGTCAAGGAGAGAACCAGGCACATCGGCGGGTACAGATCGCATACATCGCTGACAGAGCTGCCTCACGACATCCCTGACACTCTGGCTTCGTTGCCCACGGACATCCTTGACAGTCGATGTCGGACGCGACGTCGACCGTCGAGGCATGCCCTGGAAAGCGACGGATTCGATGAAGGAGCGGACGAAGTTCGTGCTTGAGTGGGAGCGGCGGTGGAACGAGGTCGAGGGTGGCCTCATCAACATGGCGGAGCTCTGCCGCATGTTCGGCGTGAGCAGGCAGACCGGCTACACCTGGGTCAACCGGTATCGCGAGAGCAACAACGACCTCGCGGCTGTTGAAGAGCGGTCGCGACGGCCGAAGACCTCGCCGAACGCGATCGCGCCGGAGCTCGAGGACCTGATCGTCGCCGCACGAAAACGCTACCCACGGTGGGGTCCACGAAAGCTGCATGCTCGTCTCGTCGAGTGCAACCCCGGCACGTGGGTGCCCAGCGCGAGCGTGATCGCGAAGGTGCTCAAGCGCCGCGGGATGACCACTCCTCGCCGCCAGCGGCGGCGGGCTGCCGCACTCGGAGTCGCCGCGCCGTTCAGCGGCTGCGACAAGCCGAACGCGGTGTGGTGCATCGACTTCAAGGGTTGGTTCGTGACGCGTGACGGGCGTCGCTGCTATCCGCTCACGCTCATCGACGCGTACTCGCGATATTTGATCCGCTGCGAGGGGCTCCTGGATCCTGACGGCAAGGAGGTTCGGCGGATCCTCGACTCGGCGTTCCTCGAATTCGGACTGCCGCTGGCGATCCGGTCCGACGGCGGACCACCGTTCGCCTCGACGGGACCGGCTCGGCTCACTGAACTCTCAGTC
>JACCYD010001390.1 GCA_013696695.1 Deltaproteobacteria bacterium
GCTTGGTGAGCTTCTCGAATGTCGCCGTGGCGTCGGCGTACTTGCTGTTCTTCAGCTGGTAGACGCCGTGGTTGACGAGCGCGCTCGCGTGGTTCGGATCGAGCGACACCGCGGTCTGGAACGCGAACTCGGCGCGCTCGGGGCGGTTGGTCTTGTCGTAGATCAGGCCGTAGACGTACGACACGTTCGCCGACTTCTTGGCCTTCGCGCCGCGATCGCCCTTGTCGTTCATCATGTCGTCGAGCACGAGCTCGGCGGTGTCGTAGAGCTTCTTGTGGTAGTAGGCGAACGCGACGTACGACGCGGCCTCGACGTTCGAGGCATCGAGTGCGAGCGCAGCGCGTGCAGCGCGCAGCGCGCCATCTGCATCGGGCGTGGCTTGCGAGAGCGCAGCCTTCGCCGCACCGATCTGCTGATCGACCTGTGTCTTGACGGTGGCCGGATCGGGATCGTAGTTCGGCGGCGTGAACGGTGGATCGCCGGGGGCGCCGTTGCCAGCGGTGGGACCGCCACCGGTACCGTCAGTGCCACCCGTGCCACCGGGTGGCATCGTGGCGCCGCTACCACCGGTCGGATCACCCGGGTCCGTCATCGATTGACTTCCGGAGCCACTGCCCGCCTTGTTGTCGGGCGTGGTCTTGTCGTTCTTGCCTTTGCCACCGCACGCGGCGAGCGCAAGGCCGAGCAGAACAACTCCGAGCCACCGACCGCCGAACGGCCTATGTAACCAAACTCCGGGCAATAGAGATGAAACGTGGTCGCGGGCGTTCGGATCTGATTTTGTCACGGTGCCTCCGTGCCCTGGATGATTTCCTGGCGTAACGACTGGAACTCGCCCGGGAATTCGCGACCCAAGCTTTCCATCGCGAAGCGGCTCCACTTGTTCGACAGGCCGCGAGTCTTCGCCGCGTCGACGACCTTGAGCCACTCGGCCTTGGCCGCGTCTCGGTACTTCTGGACGTTAGCGTCGAGCTTGGTCTGGTAGGCCGCAGCGAGATCCGGCTTGGTTTCGAGCGGCTTCGGCAGCGGCGCGTCCGCGAGCTTCTGACCGTACTCGTACTGGATGTTTCCGCCGCGAACATAGGCGGCCATCGTGTACTCGGCGACCTCGTACTTGAGCAGCGCCGCGTACTGGTTGTAGGCCTTGTCCTTCTCGGCCTCGAGGCGCTTACCGATCGCTTCCTGCTCGGCCAGCGTGCGCGCCGCCGTCTTGATCACGTACGGCTCCCACTTGGCGGCGTAGTTCTCCTCGGCAAATGCGAGCTCCCATTCGGCGGCCTGCTTCGCGGCCTTGCCACCCTTCGGCGAACCGATGGTGACCCACGCCTTCATGGTCTCCTGCCCTGCCGTCCTCGCGAGACCGGCCTGACCCTTCTTCTTTCGGAGCTGCGATGCCTCGTAATAGGTCGACACGTAATCGTCGACGTTCGAGTAGTCGGCGCTCGAATCGCGACCGAACCGACGACGCCACTTGTCGTGCGTCTCCTCCATGCTGTTCACGTCGCCCGATTGGCGATAGATGTTGCCGACCGACCACAGCGCGCGATCGAGCTTGCGGCGATCCTTCTCGATGCCCTGGTACTGCGTGTAGAGCTCGACGGCCTTCTTGAAGTCGCGGTTGAGCTCGGACGCGAGTGCGGCATTGAACAGTGCGTCGAGCGAGATCTCGTCGAGCGTTCGCGGCTTCTCGTTGCCGATCGGCGGCGGCGGCTTGATGCCTGCCGCCTTCGCGCGCTTCGCGGTGGCCTGGAGCTCGAGGTACGTGCGCACCGCGTTGTCGTAATCGAGTGCGGCCTGATAGCTCGCCGCCTGCAGGCGGATCGCGTCGAGGTAGTAGGGGCTGTCCCGGAAGTTCTTGGACTTGTTGTCGGCGAACTCCTTGAACAGCGCGATCGCCGTCTTCGGCTTGTCGGCGAGGCGGTAGCTGACCGCCGCGTTGTAGAGCGCGACCGGCAGATCGGTGTCGGTGGGCGGGGCCGTCTTGTAGAAGCGGTAGAACGCCTCGGCCGCCATTCCGTACTTCTTCTCGGCGAACAGCGCGTTCGCGCGCGAGAAGTTGAGCGAGCGGTTCTGCGCGATCGCGGCGTCGATGGTGCCCTTGTCACCGCATTTCGCGGCGATGAACTTGTCGTTGACGCGCTGGATCGCGTCGAAGTTCGACTGCGCTTCGTAGATCGCGAGGATGCCGTCCTTGGCCTTCGCCGCCTGCGGCAGGTTGCAGAACTTCTCCATCACCTTGGTGAACCGCGCGATCGCGTCGTCGATGTGGAAGTACGCGAGCGAGATCAGCGCGGCGTTGGTGCCCTGCTGCGGCGCCGCGGCCGGATCGTTCACGATGTTCTGGAAGTTGTCGTATTCGCCTTGCAACTTGCGATAGACCTCCGGGATCGGCTGTGCCGTCCACGGCTGCGGCGTGGCCTTGAGCTCGGCGCCGCTCGGGATCTTGAGCGCAGCGAGCTTGCCTTCAGAGACCAGCTTCGCAGCCTCGGCCTCGTACGACTGCACGATCGAGCGCGCCGAATCGATATAGAAGGTGGTGCCGACGTCGCGGTGATCGCGAATCCAGGTGTACGCGACGATCGCCTCGGGATAGCGCTCGCTCCAGTACAGCGCCTCGCCCTGGTTGTACGTGAACTCGTAGACGTAGTCGGACTCGGGGTACGTCGCGATGAACGTGCGGTAGAGCTCGACCGACTTGTTGTACATCGCGAGGTAGTCGTTCTTGGCCTGCGGATCCTTGGCCTTCGCGGCCTCGAACTCCTTGCGCATCTGCGTCGCGGCGGAGTGCGTGTTGCGGGCGGCGGCGTAGAGGGCGCGCTCGGCGATCCGGCGCTGCGTGTCCATCGCCTCGCGATCCTTCTCGTTCGCCTGGCACCACGCCGTGTTCGGGCACTGGTAGCGAAGTGCGAGCTCGGCGGCCGCGTTATCGGCCGCGAACTTGTCGCCCTTGAGCTCGAACACGTTGACGATCTCTTGGTGGACGAGCGGGTTCTTCGGGTGGAGCTCCCACGGCGGACCGATCGCGAGGCGATACGCGTCGACCGATTGATCCCACGCCTGGAGATCGGCGAACGCCTTGCCCATCGCGACCCAGACGTCGCGCACGTGCGGCTCGTTCTCGCGACCTTTGTAGAAGGCCTTCGCGCGATCCATCGAGCGCACGGCGTTGGTGTCGGTCTCGCCTTCCCACGGATCGGTGAACGCGACGGAGATGTACTGGATCGACTCGTCGCGCAGCTCGAGGGCCGGCGTGCCGCCCGAGGCGACGAGGGTGTCGTACAGCTTGACGCTCTCGTCGAAGCGCTTGATCGACTCGGGCATCCGGTCGCGCTTGTAGTAGGACCACGCGAGCTTGTAGAGCGCCTCGGCGTAGAGCTTCGACTCCTTGCCACCCTCGGCGACCTTGAGGTACGCCGCGATGCCGTCGTCGATCTCCCCCGGAACGGTGAAGTGATAGTCGGCGATGCCGCGCACCCAGGCGTGGCGGATCAGCTCCGCGTCGCTGTTCGGATACGGCTGGCAGTCGTTATACGGATCGCGCAGCGTCTTCGACTCGACGCGCTTGAGCGCCTCGGCACGCGTGGGTGGTGCGAATGGCTTGTCGCTCCACTTGAACTTGTTCGCGCACGACAGCGCGAGGAAGACTTGCAGCGAGCGCCGGTCGTCCTTGGTCTTGCCGTAGTAGGCGAGTAGGTACAGCGTCGACGGGGTCTGCCGGTAGCTCGGGAACTCGGTGAGGATCTTTTCCCACTGATCGAGTGCCGGGCCGTAGTCCGCGATCGGGGACGGTGGCGCCGGCGCGTTCGGATCGGGCGGCGGCAGCTTCTCGGCCGCGGCAAGCTTGGCTTCGACTTCGTCGTCGGCGCGATCGAGATAGAGATCCGCGAGGCGGAACCGCGCGTCGGGCGTGAACTGCTCGTGCTTCGGGTGATCGACGAGGAACTTCTCGAGCTTCACGATCGTGTCGTCGTGCAGCTTGCCTCGCGCTGCCTCGGCCTTCGCGATGTTGTCGCCGTAGCGCTTCGTCAGATCCGCGGTGCGGGTGTCGAACTCGCGCTTCGCGATGATGCGCATGCGCGCGTCATGCTCGGTGGCTGCCTTGACGAAGCGGTCGTACTCGCCCTCGATCTCCTTGAGCTCGGCGAGCTCCTTGGCGGTGAGCACGAGCGGCGTGATGCGAACGACCGGACGCGGCTGCGCTGTGCCAGGCTGGTTGCCGAGGCCTGGGCCGGTCGGCGGATCCTGAACCGGAACGGGATTGGCGGAACCGGCGCCCGGTGCAGGTGCAGGTGCAGGTTCGCCGCCGGGCTGCGCCGAGACGGTGCCGACGATCAGGCTCGACGCGGCGATCGCCGCGATCAGATGGCGGAGGGTTCTCATCGCGGACCTCCGGTCGCCGGCTTGGGCTGGGTCGCCGGCTTGGGTTGGGTGCCGGGCGTCGCCGGCTTGGGCTCGTTATCGGGGCGAACGGTCGGCTTCGCCGGCTCCTTGTCGCCACCCGGCTTGACGCGTCCATCGCCGGTGCCCTTGTCGGGGCTGCTCGGTGGCGGTGCGTCGCTGGGTTTCTTGAGGCCCGTGTCGGTGGGCGGCGTTGCTGGAGACTTGGTGTTGTCTTCGATGATCCCGCGGAACTCGTCGCGCAGCTGCTTGAGCTCGCGTTGGCGAGACAGGTTGAGCCGCTTCAGATCGTCGTCGTTGTCTTCCTTGCGCGACCACGCGACGTCGACATTGCCAACATCGGTGCGGATGACGATGTCATAGAACTTGGCTTTGACGGTTTTGAAGCTGGCGCCGAGGACGGTGCCGCCGATCGTCCGTGCTTCGTTGCCATACTCGGTGAGCTCGGTGCGCATCGACGCGATGTTCGTGCGCTCGGTGACGATCTGGGCTTTCACCTGATCCATGCCGCGGCCGACGAGCTGATCGATCTTCTCCTCGACCTGACTCAGGTTGTCGGACACCACCATCGCGCGTTGCAGGAGACCGGAGTTTTTTCCCGATGCCCGCTGCTCGGCATCGAGTGCCGCCTTGAGTGCCTTGCGGGCTTCGCGGGCCTTCATGACCTGCTCGTCGCCAACACCGGCGAGATCGCGGCCGAGCTGGAGCCCGCGCTCGATATCAGCGAGCTCCGTGTCGATCGCCGCTGACTCCTTCGCGGTGTCGTCGAGCGCCGTCATGATCGTGGACTTCTGATCGGCCGGCAGCGGCTCGGTCCCGGTGGCCTTCGGATCGCCGGCGTACTTACGAAGCGCGACCGCGACGGCCTGGGTCGAATCGACGATTCCGCTGACTTCGGCAGCCGATTGATCGAGCTTGTCGTAATCGGCGCGCGTTGCGCTGAGCCGATCGGCAGCGATTTGCTCGACGTTGCCGAGAGCGAGATACGAGTCAGCGAGCTGCTTGCGATTGGCATCGCCAGAGCCCGCGCGATCGAGGAGCTCGATCCGAATCTTGATCAGATCTTCTTGGATCGCGCCGATCCGCGATCGCCGGTTCTGTAGCGCGGGATACACCGCCGAATTATCGCGGGCAGCCAGCACGCCTTCGAGGCGCGAGAGCAACGCTTCGGCCTGCGAGATGTTCGTCTCGATCTCGCCAAGATCGACTTCGACGTTGACGATCCGCTGGACCTCGGGCTCCTCGCGGAGATATTGCGCAGCGGCCTCGGGGACCGGGCTGGTCGTCTGGAACACACGCGGTGCGCGACCGGCGAGCTGCGCCAGGTACTGGCCCGGATCGGCCGACTCCGCCATCTCCGTGAGCGCGAGATACGACGGTAGGTACAGATCGTGTGTGTCGGTGAACACTGCCTCCGCTTTGCCGTATTCGACATTCGGATCGATGTCCTTCGTCGACGCGTCGATCGTGCCGGCGATCTTCGCGTCACGAATCATCTGCGCCTTGCGGATACGCAGGTTGCCTTCGAGGATGCGCACCGTCGCGGTTTTCGAGGACGTCGGCTCGGAGAGCGAAAGGAGCTCGAGCGCGCGCAGCGCCTTGTCGAATTGCTTGCCCTTGACGTAGACCCACGCAACTTCGTAGAGCGCGTCCGGGAACAGATCGCTGCGGCGATCGATCTCGAGATACGAATCGATCGACTTCGACGGTTGATCGCGCTCGTAGTGCAAGCGACCGAGCGCCATGTGCGAGAGCTCTTGTACGCGGCGATCGTTCGGAGACTTCGGCTTGCGTGCAACCAGGTCGTTGAACATCTCCGTCGCGCGCGCGAGATCCTTCTTCGCGACGTGGACCGTGGCGCTGTAATACGTCGCCTGCATGTCCTGCTCGGAACCCTTGGGGACGTCGTTGAAGTACGCGAGCGACTCGTCGTACTTGCCCTCGAAGAAGGCGAACTTGCCACGGACGTAGGGGACCTCCGGCTTGCGCAGGCCGGGCGATAACCGATCGAGCGCCGCGATCACGGGCGCGACGTTCGTGGTGTCTCTCTGCGAGATCGCGATCTCGACCAGACGCAGGAGGCTCGGCTGGTAGTAGCGACCTGACTGGTTTCCGTTGCTGACAGTCTCGTAGTAATTGCGCGCCGCGCCGCGATCACCCTTCTGGTACAGCGACTCGGCGAGATAGAACGTTGCCGTCTCCTGATCGGGCCCCGTCTTGGTGGCGAGATCGAACAGCATCAATGCGGCTTGCTCGTAATCGCCGAGCGCATACGCGACCTCGGCGTCGACGAGCCGGCGCTGACCTTGCGCACCGGTGAGCTGGTTCGGGGTGGGCAAATCCGCGCCGATCTGAAGGGTCTCGCGTTCGTACGCTGCGAGACGGCTCTCGACGTCAGCGCCCGCCGCGAGCGGCAAGCACGTGACGAGAGCGAATAGCCATCGCGATAGTCGCCGCATGCGTCACTTCCCCGGTGCGGGGGCAGGTTCGGTGGTGCCGGTGCCACCATTTGCGGCCGGTGTGGGCTTGTCGGACGGCTTCTCCGGCGCAACCTGGGTGACCTTGCACTCGACAGCGGCGCG
>JACCYD010001393.1 GCA_013696695.1 Deltaproteobacteria bacterium
GATCGGGCAACAGCACGTGGATCTTCTTGTCGGGCGTCTTGATGCGCTTCAGCACCTCGGCCCATTCGTCGACGGCGAAGATCACGCCGGACTCGCTGGCGCAGATCGCGTCGAACAGCGAGATCGCGGCCTCGAACGGCGTGCCCCCGAAGCCGGCGCGCGCCAGGGCAGGGCCGCTCGCCATCGCGGCGCGCAACACCAGCCCGAACACGACGGCGCCCTCGCGCAGCTCCAGCGGGAGATCGAGCGTGCGATAGAGGATGGTCGGAGCGAGCCCACCGAGGCGCGGATCGGACAGCAGGCGGACCAGCGCCATCGCGTATGCCGCGCGACCAGCCTTCGCGGCCTCGCGGTATGGAGCGAGGTCGGCATCGGTGATCGCGCCGAGCGCTTCGACGAGCCGCGCATGGATCTCGGCCTCGGGCAGCGTGTTGCCGGTGGGCGCGAGGAGCGGGCGCCGCAGGTGGAAGTAGTTGCGCGGGAAGTCGAGGTTGAAGAACGTTGCCTCGGCCTTCTCGAACTGCGTCGACGCCGGGAGGATGTAGTGGGCGAGGCGCGCGGTCTCGGTCATCGCGATGTCGATCACGACCAGCGTGTCGAGCGCGCCGAGGGCCTCGCGCATGCGCTTGGAATCGGCGAGCGAGTGCGCCGGGTTCGTCGCCTCGACGATCATCGCGCGATAGCGCTTGGGGTGATCGGCCAGGATCTCGTCGGCGATCACGTTGCACGGCACCAGGCCGCCGACGATCCGCGCACCGACGACAGGGCTCACGTGCTTTGCCTCGCCGTTGCCGATGTCGACCAGCATCGTCGGGATGAAGTGCGTGCCCGGCTTGCCGAGGCTGCCGGTCAACACGATGAGCAGCCGGTGCAGATAGCTGACGAGCGTGGACTCGCGGTTCATCTGCACGCCGAGATCCTCGAAGGAAGCGAACGCACGCGCCTTGCCGATCACGCGGGCGGTGCGACGAACGAGCGCTTCGTCGAGGCCCGTGCGTGCGCACGCCGCGGCGATCGGGATCCGGTGAAGCTGCGCGATCACTGGCTCGAGCTCGCCGGCGGCGACGTGGGCGGCGAGGAACGCGTGATCGACCAGATCTTCCTCGACCAAGATCGCCAGGATCGCGGACAGCAACCACGCATCGGTGCCGGGCCGCACCGCGAGATGGATGTCCGCGAGCTCGGCGGTCTCGGTGCGGCGCGGATCGACGACGATCAACGTGCGCGCGGGGGCCTGCGAGAGCTCTTTTAACGTCACGCGCGCGCGCGGGATCGAGTGCGAGTGCCACGGGTTCTTGCCGAGGAACAACCCGACGTCGCAGTGCTCGAAGTCGGCGCGCGTCGCGCTGCCCATCATGCGATCGCTGACCCAGAACTCGCCGGTCTTCTCCTGCGCGAGCGCGCTCGAGCGATAGCGGATGTTCAGCGCGCGGCGCGTGGCCGTCGCGTACGCGGCGGGGAGGTGATTCCCCTGGCCGCCACCGCCGTAATAGAAGATCGCGTCGCCGCCATGCGTGTCGCGGACCGCAGCGAGCCGAGTGGCGACTTCGCGGATCGCGGTGTCCCAATCGATCTCTTCGAACGTGCCGTCGGCGCGGCGGCGCAGCGGCGCGGTGATGCGATCGCGACCGTGCTGGTAGTGGTCGAGGCGGTGCGGCTTCTCGCACGCGTAGCCCTGCGAGGACGGGTGACGCTTGTCACCACGCAGCTTCACGAGGTGCCGATCGTCCTCGCCGCCGAGCTGGACCTCGAGCCCGCAGTTGCACTCGCAGAGGATGCAGGCGGTCGCTTTCCAGTCGGTCATGGCTCGGTTCTACCGTGATAGCCTCGACGAGTGTCGAGGCTCCTGGCGCTCCTGATCGTGACGGCGAGCGTGCCCGCCGCCGCGGACGCTCTCTCGACCGAGCAGCGTCAACCGCCTGTCGAGGATCCGATCATCCGGATCGGCGGCACCCTGGGCTTCCAGCAGACCGATCGCAGCGCCTGGGTGTTCGGCCCATCGCTCGAGATCAGGATCACCAGCGCGCTCGCGATTCGCGGCGACGCGATGATCGAATTCGGCGACTTCGACGATCCGTTCGGGGACAGCAACTTCCGCGGTGGCTCCGGTCCGCACGTCAACCACGTGATGTTCGGGCCGGCGTGGCGTCCCGAGCGCTATCGCAGCTATCGGCTCGCCGCGGGCGCGCAGGGCGGCGTGATGATCATGCACTCGACGTTCGCCGCCGAGCCCTTCGCCAAGAAGCCGGCGATCGGTGCGTTCGTCCAGGCCGGTCGCCGCTTCGGGCCGATCGCGCTCGCACTGCAGCTCCGCGTCGACGTGTCGGCCGGCATCGACATGGCCGGGCCGGTGGGCGACGACGTGGCCACCACGAGCGGCCGGTTCAATCTCGCGTTCGAATTCCCGATCGACGTTCATTAACCGGTCGTCGACAGCGGCACGAGGCCGTGGCGGAGCCATGGCTCGCGCGTGTTCGTGCCGATCTCGAGCGGCCGCTCCATGGTGACGGACGCCACCTTGTTCCACGGGAATCCGGTCTCGTTGCCGCGAACGTACCCGGCGACGAGGCTGCGCAGATCGGCGGTCTGGTGCACGAGGTTGTCGATCCCGCGGATGTCGAGGCAGTCGAGCTGCGGTCCGAATGCCTCGGCGACGGCGCGTGCATCGCTGGTCTCGCTCGGCAGCGAGAGCTCGCGCAGCGCCGGCAGTGAAGTCTTCGCGAGCGCCGCGATCTGGCTCGCCCCGCCGTGGGCGTAGCGGATCACGAGCGAGCGCACCCGTGGAAATGCGGCGAGCTGCGCGAGCTCGAACGGTCCCAGGAGCTCGAGTCGTTCGAGCTGGCGCGCGATCGGGCTCGCGGCAAGCTGCTCGAGCTCGCCCTCTGCGAGACACGCGCTGAGCTCGACGAGGTTCGGTGGGAGGTGATCGGCGATCGGCCCGACGTCGATCGCGCGATACAGCGAGAGTGACCGCAAGTTCGGCATCGCAGCGAGCAGCTCGCGACCCTGCGCGTCGCTGGCCTTGCCGTAACGAAACGCGAGCGCTTCGAGCGAGGCGAGCGCGTTCGAGCCGATCAGCTCGGGGATCCCGCGCTCGGTGAAGGTGTCGTGGATCGCCAGGCCCCGAAAGCCGGCGAGGGCGCCCGATGACGCGATCAGCGCGAGCACGCCGTCGGCGAAGCTGGTCGCGTCGAAGTGGTGCTCGGTGTCGCCGGTGGTCTCGTAGAGATGCGCATCGTCGATCTCGATCGCGCGCAGACGATCGAGCCCGGGCTGCGCGAAGAGGTGTCGCAACCTCTCCAACGGGTGTGGTGTGTCGGGTTCGTTGGCCTCGCGATAATCGACACTCTGGCCGATGCCGCGCAGATGGCAGGACGTGAGGAGCGGCGCAGGGGCGAACAGCTTGGTCAAGGGCAGCCGGACGACGTCGGCCTCGATGGCCTCGACGAGGCCGCGCCGGAACTGAACGCGTCGCACGCCGGTCGCTTGCGCGAAGCCGGACCACTCGAGGCCATGCGCGACCAGCAGCTCGTCGTGCCGCGCGATCAGCGCGCCGCGCTCGGCGGGTGATAACTCCTCGCGGGCGAGCTTGCACTGGACCACCACGAATTCGCCGCGCTCGCCGCCGATCGCATCGGCCCACACGAGGCGCGGCCCATCGTCCTCTGGCGCTGCGACGCAGGCAGCCAGCAGATCGTCGAGCTCGCTCACCCGATGGTTGTAGCTCGGTCAGCCGCGCTCGTGATCCCGGCCACCGAGCCGCCGGCCTCGCGCAGCCATGCCGGCATGAGGTTTGGATGGATTGTCACCTCGCGTGGCGCGACCGCCGTGCCGAGCGCGAAGTCGAGCAACGGATTCGTTAGACCGAAGTTCACCCGCGCATCGGCCGCGTGGTGGTGCCAGTGGAACCGCCACATCCATTCCTCGTAGCGGCCGCGCGGTGCACGGCGATGCATGCGCGCGTGGTAGTAGCTCACCGCGACGAGACCGGCGCTCAGCCCGATGCTGAACGGAATCGTGCGGCGCAGTCCGAGCACCGGGGCCAACAGTAAATTGATCCCGACGAGCGTCTTCGCGAACCGGTGCGCATGCTCGCGAACCTCCGCGGGCACGTCGACCGGCTGACTCGCGAGCCGATGATGTTCGAGGTGACCACTGCGCGTCGGATCGGGACGCTTGCCGTGCGCGATCCAGCGG
>JACCYD010001399.1 GCA_013696695.1 Deltaproteobacteria bacterium
CGAGAAGTTCGCCGACGGCCCGATCGCGTGTCTCAAGCTCGCGGGCACGATCGACGAAGCGTTCGATGGCAAGAAGCTCGGCGCGAGCGTGACCGGCGAGGTGCTGTTAGTCGATCTCGGCGCGATCAAGAAGATCTCGTCGTTCGGCATTCGCGAGTGGGTCGACTTCGTCGGTGCGGCGAGCAAGCAGGTGCGCTCGCTGATCCTGATCGAGTGCGCGCCGAAGGTCGTCGATCAGCTCAACATGGTCGCGAACTTCACCGGCGGCGGCCGCGTGTTCAGCTTCTACGCGCCGTTCCGCTGCGACTACTGCAACACCGAGCAGCGCGTGCTGCTGCAGGTCGACAGGGATCACGAGACCATCAAGTCGATGAAGCTCGCGGAGCGTCCGTGCCCGTCGTGCAAAGAGAGCATGTACTTCGACGACGATGGCGCGACGTTCTTCTCGTACATCGTCGGCCAGCCGCGCTTCGAGCTCGAGCCCGCGGTGGCCGGCTTCCTCGCGTCGAAGCTCAGCTACGCGGTCGGGGCTCTCGCGCGCAAGCTGCGCGTCGACAAGATCATCGAGGCCCGCGTGACGTACCTGCGTCCGGTCGGCGATCTCGATGCCGCGTTCCCGCGCGAGAAGCTGATCGATGGTCTTGAGGGCACGGTCGTCGTCGATGCCGGCGCGATCGGCCGGATCCAGCCCGCGGGCGCCGCCGAGTGGCGCGCGTTCGTGACCTCGGCGACGCCGCTGATCGAGGCGCTCTACCTCGCCGACGTACCGCCGGCGCTGCTCGAAAAGGTGTGCGGCAAGGGCGATCTCGGTGCGAAGGCACAGGTGCTGTCGCTGACGCTGCCGTACACGTGCGCCGGCTGCCAGACCACCTCGCAGCAGGCGATCGACGTCACCACGCACCACAAGACCCTCAAGTTCGCCACCGCACCGGCGCTGCGCTGCTCTTCGTGCAAGGCCGCGCTGACGTGCGTGGCCAGCGAACCGACGATGACGGTGCTCGCGGGTCTCCCGGCACCCACGGCGCCCGCCGATCTGCTCGGCTCCCTCGACACGCTGCGCGAGCGCGCCGTCGCAGCCGTGAGACGACGCAGTGAACCTTCGATCGTGCTGCCACCGCAGGCTGCCGCCGCACCGCCGCCGCGCTCCTCTCTCGTCGTTCCGATCTTGATCGCGACGCTGGGGCTCGTGCTCGTCGCGATCCTCGTCGTCGCCTACAGCAAGTCTGGCGGTTCAAACACAGAGAACCCGCAAGGCTCTGCGAAGCCGCGCGCGCTCACCGCGCGCAGCTCACCGGCACGGCCGGCGTGGATCGATCGCCTCGCCGTCGCCGAGCTCGCCGACGATGGCGTCCCGGCCGCCACCTGCCGCCCGGGCGCGGAGATGGCGTGCGCCGGCATGTCGTCGCTCCACACGTCGCAAGGCGATGCCGAGGACGAAGCACTCGACGCGGCGCTCGCCGCCGTCGCCGGCACGCTCGCCACCAAGGTCACCGACGCCGAGTGGCAAGCCGGTGTCCGCGGCATCTACTCGGACGCGCTTGCCGCGAAGACTGCAGCGCTGGTCGCCGATCCTGCCTCCACCACAGCGCGTCGCGAAGCGCGCGAAGGTCGCCGCGCCGTCGCACGCGCATTGCGTGCCGCCGGCGGCGAGCCCGTCACGCGGCCCAGCGCGCGCTACTGGGAGGAATACACGGGCAGCTCCGGCAAGCGGTACGTCGCGTTCGCGCAGGTCACGCTCGCCGCTGCAGATGTCACTCGCCTCGTCGAGTCCGCCACGCGCCGCAGCGCGGCGCTCGGTGCCACCGTGGTCGACGCGCATCCGCTCGTCGGCTGGCGCTACCCCACGATCGAACGCGGCGCGATCATCCTGTCCACCACCGACGGCCCGCTGCGCACCGCGGGCATTCCCGATCAGTCGATCGTCCTCGCGATCGACGGTCGGCCGGTCGCGGACGCGGCGTCATTTGCGCGGCTCGCCACCGATCAGCTGGCCGCGCTCGACAAGACCGGCGGCACGCTGACGCTGCGCGTGCAGACGGTGGATCCAGCGC
>JACCYD010001421.1 GCA_013696695.1 Deltaproteobacteria bacterium
TCGTTGATCCGCAGCATGCGGCCGTCGAGCTGCTGGCCGTCGAGCTCTTGCAAGGCTTGTTGTGCGCCTTCGGGTGTCGCCATCTCGACGAACGCGAAGCCACGAGAACGCCCGGTCTCACGGTCCATGATGATGGACACACTGGCGACCTCACGGCCGTTGGCGCCAAACGCCTGCCTGAGTGAATCCTCGGTGGCGTTGTAACTAAGATTGCCCACGTAGAGCTTCGTTCCCACGGACTCTGTCTCCTAACTTTCGGTGAACATCGACGGTACTCGCAATGGGAGGCAGGCGGACAGCCTCGCAGACCCTACGCGCGGGAAGCAGCCTAACAAGGCCTAGTCGGCCTGATCAATGGGTAGGTAGGGTAAGGAAGGCAGGCGGAGTGCTGCGCGCCAGCGCGCGGTTGTTTGACCCGGCCTTGACCCGGCGGCACGGAGGCTTTGCTTTATCCTCTGATCCCCCGCAGATGGGTCCCCTTCCATACCCCCACCGCGCGACGTTCCTCGCGAGCACCCTGGCGATGCCGGCCGCGCTGGAGCCGATCGCCCCGTACGTCGCGCGCATGGTTTCGGTGATCGTCTTCGATCAGATGGTGCGCCATCCGATCGTGACCTTGGGGGATCACGACGACGAGCGGCTGATCGACGAGACCGGCCGGCTCCTCGATGCCCGGCATCCGCAGGCCGAAGATTCGATCGACTGGTTCTTCCGCGTGTCGCGGCGTCACGAGGTGTTGTGGTTCGAGATCAGCCTCGACCCGTCACGCCCGAAACCGCCGACGTTGCGAAGCCGCCGTCCCGATGGCTCGCTCGATACCTGGGGCTCGAGCATCGAGCTGCCGTTTTCTCAGCAGCTCGGGCAGTGCCTCGCGCTGTGGTTGACGACGCGGCGGCTGCCGCTGGTCGAGCCGTTCACCGAGATCACGATCGAGGACCTGCAGGTCGCGGCCGAACGGCTCGCGAAGGCGGATGCCGAGCTCCTGCGCGGCGCCGATCTGTCGCAGGTTCCAGCTTCGATCACGCAACCGCCAGCGCGGCTCGCGATCCCGTTTCTCCGCGTGCTCGCAGAGCTCAGCCGCGACGAAGCGCGCACGCTCGATCCGATCATCCTCACGCTCGATCCGTCGCATCCGGTCGCACGCCGCAACAAGTACGTCACCGGACTACTCGACGGCTCCGCCGATCGCCGCGAGGTGCTGCCGCTGATCGACGAAGCGCCGATGTACGCCAAGCCGCATCTCTCGATCTGGGGCGAGCCGTTCGCACGCGATCGTCAAAACGAGAACATGGGCGTGCGGCACCAGGGCATCGCGTCGAGCTTGATGCCGGCGAATCCCTACGCCTGCCACAACTACTCGCTGCAGCTCGCCGACGAAGGCAGACGCGAGGAAAGCTATCGCTGGGCCGATCGCGCCACCGTCGCCGCACCGCAGTTTGGTGCCGCGCATCTCGATTGCGTGCGCCGGCTCCGTCAGGTCGGCCGCCCGGGCCAGGCGTTCGCGGAGGCGCAGTATCGCTGTCGCGAGATCCTCGATCGGGCCGCGGCGAACAAGCTGCCCACGAACGACTGGCAAGCTCCGCACCACGCCGCGCTCCTGATCGCGTTCGCGCACCTCGATGTCGGTCGCCTTCACGAAGCGATCGAGCTCGCCGACGATGCGATGTCGCGGCTGCCCGAGGATCAACCGACGCAGGAAGCGTTCGCATGGGCCGGCAAGCGGATCGCGCACTGGAAGAACGACGCCGGCCTGCTCGCGCGCGCGTATGCCTGGGAAGGCTTTCATCGCGGCGATCCAGGTCGCGTCACGGTCGGGCTGACGCGTGGCCGGATCACCGATGACGACGACGCGATGATGCTGATCGAGTCGCTGATGGCGATCGGCCGCGAGGATCAAGCGGAGATCGCCTACGCGCAGTGCACCGGGCTCGACGGCACCGGTGTGCTCGGCGACGGCAAGGCGCGCCTCGCCGCCGCGAAGGTCCTGATCGTGCGCGGCAACATGGAAGACGCGCTCGATCAGATCCAGACCGTCCAGCTGCGCCGGAGCCAGAGCCGCCTCGAGGCGGAGACCAATCGGCTGCTCCGGCTCGGCGCGACGCGGCTGGCGCTCGATTGGGATCGCGTGATCGAGCGCCGCCTCGAGCGCGGTTCGCTGATGCTCGCGCAACGCGCCGCGCGCGACCTCGCCGATTTCGTGCCGAACATGGACACGCCGGTGGTCCGGCGCGCACTCGGTGAGCGCACCGAGCTCTCGATCGATCCGCTGTGGATCTCCGAGCTGATCGGCGCGCTGCCTGCCGCGCAGGCCGCCTCGTCGACGATCATCAACCGGCTCGCGTGGCCGAAGGCCGACACGCTCGCCGCCGCCGATGCGCTCGCGCAGGAGTGGTGGACGGCGCTGGTGCCACCCGCGCGCGATCGCGATGCCCACGCCTCGGGTGCGGTGCTCGCGCTCGGCGTCTCGCTCGCGAACTACCTGATGTCGACCACGCGCGCGCCCACGCCGATCGCCGGCGCGTATCGTCACATCGCCACCGAGGCGCTCCATCTCGTACGCCGCTCGCGCTACCAGATCGACATCGGTGCGATCTCCGCGCTGCTGCGCATGGTGGAGTGGATGAGCGGCGCACCGGAGTGGATCCTCGACACCTGGATCCTGCGCATCGAGCGCGCCCTCGATCTCGAGGCCGAACATGGCGCCTATCTGACCGGCATGACCGCCGGCATGCCCACGGTGCAGCGCCTGCTGCGCGGCGATGAACGCATCGGCTGGGAGCTCCGCCTCGCCCACGATCTCGCGCAGGATCCCTCCCAATACGAGCCCGCCGGGATGCTGTTCGCGCGCTGCGCTCGTGCGGTCGAGGGCGGTACGGTTCCGCTCGCGTGGTCGACCGCCGCCGCCGCCGGTGCCTCGCCCGAGGTGCAGCTCGACGTCCACTCGATGGCCGCGCTCGCGAACCCGACCGGCGTCGCCGCGCCGTGGTTGCGCTCCGCTCACAGCCTGCTTCATGCCGGCCGGCCCGGCGATGGCTTCATCGCAGCGTGCCGTGGCATCACCGCGATCTCGGCCAAGGATCGCCCGCAGGCGATCACCGATCTGACACCGAAGTGGCGCGCCGCCGCGATCTCGACGCCGCTCGACGGCACCGCCGCTTTCGAGGCCGGCCTCGCAGCTGCCTCTGAGGACCGGCTCGATGTCGCCGTGCAGCACCTCAAGTGGGCCGTGGCGGTCGAGCCCGGCAACGCGAAGCGCGCGCAGAGCCTCGCCGTCGCGCTCGGCCGGATCGGCGCCGGGGTCGAAGCCGTCAAGGTGTTGTCGGCGCACGAACGCGTCGATGCGCCCCGCTTGATCGGTCGCGTGTTGCTCGACGGCGGCCGTCCGGGCGAGGCCGTGCCGCTGCTCCGCTACGCAGCTCGTCGCTACCGCACCGGCGAGGACTGGACGGCACTTGCGATCGCCGCCAGTCGAAGCGACAACGACGCGGTCGCGATCGACGCCGGACGCCGGGCGATGCAGCTCGGCGCGAAGGACCCGCAACTCCTGATGGCGCTGTCTCGCGGCCTCTATCGCCTCGGCGACTTCGCGGGCTGCGAGCGCATCGCGCAGCAGCTGATCTCCGACAGCGGACCGCGCGACGCACGAATCGCCGGCCTGCATGCGATGGCCCGCGCACTCGCGGGACAAGGTCGCCACGTCGACGCCCACCCGTACGCGAAGGCAGCCGCGGAGCTCGGCCCCAACGGCGACCTCGCCGCCGAGCTCATCGAGACGATGGATCGCATCGTCGCTCAGCAGACACCTCCGGTGCGGACCAGCCCCGAGTACTCGATCGAGCGAACGGCCTACGCCGACCTCGAAGCCGGCGCGTTCGGTAGCCTGGTCGGCGCGATCACCAGCCCGTCGTTCGGCGTGGCGCGTGTCGCGCTCGCTGCCTGCGAATTTCGCACCGAGGACGAGAGCGGTATCCCGGTGTCGCCGCGTGCGCTCGACGGCGCCGTCGCGATCCTTCAGCGCACCGAAGGCGCCACCGTCGTCGACGCCGTGCTCGCCCGGATCCGCGCGCTCAAGATCCGCGACAACGCGTTCATCCAGATCGATCCGCCGCCGCCGCTCGGCCTGCGCTGCACGCCCGAGGAATTCGATCGGCTGTACGCCGAGCGCGATCGCCGGCCGCACCGGCCGAGTGCGATCATGAGC
>JACCYD010001429.1 GCA_013696695.1 Deltaproteobacteria bacterium
GCGGCAAGATCGCGCTCGATATCGGCGCATCGACGGGTGGCTTCACGGATGTCCTCTTGCGCCGCGGCGCGAGCCGGGTCTACGCGATCGATGTCGGCTACGGCCAGCTGGCGTGGCCGATTCGCAACGATCCACGCGTCGTGGTCATCGAGCGCGAGAACGTGCGAACGCTGCCACTCGAGCGCGTCCCGGAACCCGCCGATCTCGCGGTGATCGACGTGTCGTTCATCTCGCTCGCAGCGGTGTTGCCACGCGTCGCCGAGCTGATGCGCGCGCCCGGTGGCAAGCCGATCATCGCGCTCGTCAAGCCGCAGTTCGAGGTCGCTCGCGAACAGGTCGGCAAGGGTGGTGTCGTGCGCGACGAAGCGGTGCGACGCTCCGCGGTCGACAACGTTCGCGCGTGGGCGGATGCCCACGGCTTTTCCGCCGGAGAGGATGTGGAATCTCCGATCACCGGTCCGGCTGGGAACGTCGAGTACCTCCTCTTATTGAAGACCCCGGGCTGATCGCCACGAAGTGCACTCCGTCGCAGTGCCGTGCGTACGATCGATTCATGGCCAGGTCGGTCGACTGGACCGCGATCGAGAAGCTGCTCGTCGACCAAGCGACGACGCGGCTAACTGCGTTCGCGGCAGCGCATCCCGACGAGGTGTTCTACGGCGCGATCGTCGATGTCGAGCCCTACGATGGCTGCTCGGTCCGGATCCACCTCAACACCGAGGCGAACCTGACGAAGGAGTACGACGGCAAGCCGGTGCCGGCCGACGATCTGTTCAGCCGGTTCCTCCCGGGTTCGTTCGCTTACTCGCTCGAGCTCAGCGACTCGGACAAGTTCCCGGCCACCGCGATCGAGGAAATGGTCGAGATCGATCTCGAGGACGCCGATGTCGACGACGACGATCCGAAGACTGCCACGTACAAGCTCCTCGAGATCGCGTGCAACGTCGCCTTCGCACTCGAGCACGGCGCGCTGACGAAGCTGAAACGCACCGATGATTTTGCGTTCGCCGTCACCCGCGATCCGCGCGAGCCCGGCGAATTCTCGGTCGCGCGCTACGCGAAGTTCAAGAAGCAGCTCAAGGCGATCCGCCACTCTAACCCGGCGCTGATCCCGAAGCCCAAGCCCGGCATCTGACCCGAACACCCTCCAGGCCGAGAGCCGGTAGATCGTTGCGGTCCTGGCGCGAACCGTACAAACCGATCAGGACACGGGCGGCGGGCCGTACGACAACGCGATCCAGCTCGACAGATTCGTCGCCGACCAGCCGACGTTGTACAGCCGCGGATAGATCACGCGCGGCTCGTCGTGATCGAGCGCGTAGACGATCCGGCGTGCGAGCTCGTCGGGATCGCCCGTCGGCGCGAGGCGGCCGACCAGGCCCCCACCGCCATACGCGTCGCGCGCACCTTGCTCGAGCGCCGACTTCACCGGGCCCGGATACACCGTCACGACACGTACGCCATGCGGCGCGAGATCCGCGCGCGCGATCTCCGACGCCATCGCGAGACCGGCCTTCGAAGCGCCGTAATACGAGCAGCCCTTGAGCGGCACCTTGCCAGCCATGCTCGCCACGTTGACGATCAGCCCGCGCTCGCGCTCGACCATCCCGCGGACGACCAGATCTTGCAGTCGCAGCGGCGCGAGCAGATCGATCGTCATCAGATCCTGCGCGTCTTCCCACTGCCAGCTCTGCAGCTGCTGGACGCGCATGATGCCGGCGCAGTTCACGAGCCCATCGATCGGTGCGTGCTTCGCGATGTCGTCGACCACCGCCTCGAGGGCGTCGATGTCGCGCAGGTCCGCGCCGTGCACGCTCGCGTTGCCGAGCTCGCCGGCGAGTGCCTCCATCGCCGCACGCTCCTGCGGCCGATCGAGCAACGCCAACCGCGCCTCCGGCCACGCCGCGCGCATTCGTCGCGCGAGTGCCCCACCGATCGCACCGACTGCACCGGTGATCAGCACGTGCTCGACACGGAGGCGTCCACTCACGACAGCCTCGAGTCGAGGGCGAACCACAAGACGTGGGTCTTCTTGCGATCGCCTTTCCACATCGCGGGTCCGAGGAACAAGCCGGGCGAGACCTCGCGGATCTCGTCGTGGATCTTGCGGATGAAGCTCGGGTTTGCCGACAGGTCGTAATCGAGGATCAGCGTCGGCTTGCCATCGACGGCCGACGGCCCGAACGACGTCTCGAACGGGAACAGATTCTGCCGTCCGAGCGCGCGTGGGATGAACA
>JACCYD010001471.1 GCA_013696695.1 Deltaproteobacteria bacterium
GCGCTGGAGCGTCTCGATCAGCTCGAGTTGATCGTCCATGAGCGCCCAGTGCGCGAGCCCCTCGTGCAAGCGCTCTCGCGAGACCCACGGGATCGCGCGACGGACAAATTCGAGCAGGTGCTCGGGAGCCACCCGCTCGCGGTGACTGCGCAGAAAGCCGAGCAACGCTCTCACCGGATCGATCGTATCGAGCTGCCCCTTGCGCACGAGCTCGTGGGCGACGAGCTCCCAGTTCGCGAGGTTGGAGACCAACCACGGATCGTCGACGCGAACCTCGGACACCGCGCCGCAGAACGCGCACCGCTCGAGATCACCAGCGATCTCCGCCCCACACTTCTTGCACCGCGCATCAGCGGTAATCCGGTCGCCGAACACCTCGGCGTAGATCCGCTTGGCCACCCCGACGCCGAGGGTGCCCTCGTATCCGGCCACGTAGTTACGGGCCATCATGATCGCGTAGCCCTCCACCCCTCCGTCGCGCATCGCCAGGGCGGCCTCGGGTAGCGCGGCGAACGCCCGCGCATACCGGCGTCCCGCCTCGAGGATCTCCCTCGCGGCGGCGATGGGATCGGTGGTGGTTTGCAGAGCGACACTGGACATCGCGAGGTCGGTCGCCAGCTGCTTCACGGCCGGATCGAACTCCTGTGCCTCTGCCATCGCGACCCCGGTGGCGACCCAGTCGCGCACGGTCATGGCCCCGAGCTGCGACGGATCGTTCACCGCGGTCAGCGTGTACATCTCCTCGGAGGCACACCGCCAGCGTGCGCGATCGCGCCGCGTCGCCGCCTCGTAGATCACCGCACCGAGCGCCTTCTGGCGGGCCTCGAACACGGTCGGCCGCACGCTCCGACGGATCCCCTCATCGAGCCCCGCGGCCAGCTTGACGGGATCCCAATAGTGGCGGGTATCGATCCCGATGATCCCGCCGCAATACACGCAGGTGATGATCAGTGCGCCTTCGAGAGTCTCGCGCGAAGCCCCGCACTTCGGGCACACGAACGCTCGCACCAGCATTCGCCGATGATAGCGCGCGCCGCGGACGCGGCGGCACGGGCTCTGCAGCGCGATCGTGGTTGCGGCTCGCGCGCGATCCGGCGTGGACGAGCTGGGTGGGCGGTCTCGATCTTAACGAGGCGTGATGGTTCTCGTCGAGGCGGCGGCGGGCGTCGCCGAGCAGGATTGGGTCGAAGAGTAAGGGTGCGCGCGGTCAGCTCACAACGACATGCCGAGCGCGAACGAGATCCGGCGTAGGTTTTGGTTGGAGACCTGATCGCCCACGCGGCCTTCGCGCTCGAGATCGCTCGCCCGTGCCTCGAGGTACAGACGACCTGCCATCGGCGCGATCCGCAACCATGCCTCGGCGTCGCGCGTGCTGTCGTGAGCGTCGACGTCGTCGGTGACCTCTTCCTGGTTGCGGTCGAGCCCCTCCTGCGAGTCGTAGCGGCCGTAGCGGAACGCGATCCCGGCGGCGACGTGTCGGGTGTGCACCTCGAGGTCGAGGCGCGTCGACGCGCCCCACGCGAAGTAGTAGCCCTGCTTGCGCAGGATCGTCTTGTCGACCTCGCTCGCGTGCGCGGCCTGATACGCGGGATACGCCGCCGCGTGCACGCCGGCGAAGTCGGCATTGAAACGCACGCGCGCGCGCAGCCACACGGCGCCGCCGGCGCCGAGGACGTACTGATCGATGCCGAGGCCAGGAAAGTGCAACTGCCCGAGGCGCTCGGTGAAGCCGCCGAAGCGCTCGTGGCGGAAGCGATAGCCCAGGTCGATCCCGATCAGCGTCGCGCTGCCACCGCGAGTGTCGATGGACTGGGTGAGGCGGCCGGCCAGGAAGGTGTCGCTCTCTAGATTGACCACGACGACGTCCGGCGCCACCGCCAGCCCGAACCGCAGCGACGTGACGTTGCCATCGCCGAAGGTGCGGCCCCGGTAACCCGCGCGCAGGAAGCCAGGCAGGGCCACGAACTCGGCGCTGACACGCAGATCCGGCGCGACCACGCGGTCGGGGGTAACGATTGCTGCATCGCCGCTCGGCTGCGCCTGGACCAACCCGGCGGACAGCTCGAACCGGTGCCAGATATCCGACGACAACCCGAGCGCATCAGGGGGCGTGCCCGCGCGCAGGCGTTTGCGGTTATCGATCGCACCATGCAGCGCGTCGGGGAGGCCCAGCGTCCAGCGCGCGAAGCGGTGCCACGGTCGCGGATCGGGCGCGCTCTCGAAGTAGCGTCCCATCCAATGGACGAATTCTCCGAGCGTCGTCCCCGTTGCCGTCGTGAACATCACGTCGTTGATGCTGATCTTCTCGCGGAACTCCCACCCGAACTCCCAGGTCATCGAGGTCGCGAAGGCAACGAGGACCGAGCCCGGCAGGCTCATGCCGTTGGCGCGCGCGAGCATGTGGAACGACATGCCGTTGAGCGAATGGCCGATGAAGTTGATCTGGAATCCGTTGTTGTCGAAGCGCCACGCCTCGAAGGTGAGGCGATCGAGGAGGCTGGGATAATCGAAGTTGGTGACGGCGCGCTTGCGGTCGATCCAGTACTCGATCACGCCGACGCCGAGCAGCGCCATCTCCTCGAAAAATACGCGCCAGTAGTGCGTTTGGTCGTGGGCGGTGAGCACCCGATACTGCAGGTCGTAGGGATCGGGCGCGTCGGTGAGCGGCACCAGCCCGCCGGCATCGAGCCAGGGACCGACGTGGCGATCACCGGGCTCGGCGCGCGCCGGGGGCCCGCGCAGCAACGCGGCGGTCGCGCCTGCCAGCACCAGCGCATGACGCCCTGTCATCGTCGCTCATGCTAGCTCATGCGGGACGGTCGGATTGCCGGGTGGAGATCCAGAACGGCGCGCGCGGCTGTGATGGCATTTTTCGACCCTGCAAGGGCGAGTACATCCCCCCGCAGTGGATCGCAGCCTGCGGGCACGGGTCAGCGCGCTCGCTGTTTCTTCGCGGTGGTCTTCTTCGCGGGCGTCTTCGCGGCAGGCTTCTTCGCGGCGGGCGTCTTCGCGGTCTTCTTTGCGGCGGGCTTCTTCGCGGTCTTCTTGGGGGGTGGCTTCTTCACCGGCTTCTTCGCGGCCGACGGCATGCGCTTCTTGTTGGCTGGCGCTGCGGGCTTGTCGCGTTGCAAGTACTTCCAGAACGCGTAGGACTCGTTCGGGTAGCTGTCGGGGGGCTCGTCCTTCGGCATCACGAACTTCTTGGTCTCGGAGTACACCCAGTCGCCGGAGTCCAGTGCAGCGAGGTAGCGCTCGAGCGCATCGCGCAGGCTGGCGCCGAGACACACGAGATCGCACTCCGTATGAAAGGTGATGATCTGTCCCGGCGTGCCCGCCGCGCTGGGATGCAGATCGACGTACGAATTGTCACCGTCCCAGTACTGTGTGCCCGCGATCGGAATCCGCCTGGGGTGCCAGACCACCGTGTGGAGCGGGCCCTCGGTCTTGTTCGTCGGATCGGCAAATTCCTCGGCGAGGGGTTGCTCCTCGTCCCAGCGCTCGAGCACGTTCGCGAGCGGCTTGAGTGGACAACAGCCCGGCAGCCATTCGAACGTCGCCACCTCGTCCTCTTGACCATCGTGAAGAAGCAGCGACGCGCGATAGTCGGCAGGAAACCTCATCCCGAGCTTGTTCTCGGCGGCAGCGATTGTCGGTTCGTCGAGCCCCGGCCTGAGTGCGAGCGTCTTGCCGTAGGTCCCCGCAATACGCTCGAGTCGTTCCCAGATCTGCTTCATGCCTCACTCCAAGTGAGGCCCCTCGCCCGCACACCCAACACGATCGCTACTTCTTCGGCCGCTGGTCCGGGCATTCCCCGGTGTTGGTCGAGTCCGCGTCACCGACGAACTGGATGCTCGTGAAGCAGAGCTGGAAGGTCGTCGCAGCGGCGGTCACCGGCACGTCGTCGGCGCCAAGATCGATCGAGAAGCTGGTCTTGTCACCCGGGTCGATCTTGCCGTTCCACGACAGCGGCACCTTGGTGCGTGCGAGCTGCTTGCCGTCCTTGTCATAGGCGTAGCCGTAGATGGGCATGAAGCCGATCGGCTTGGTGCCGAGGTTGTAGGCATCGAACGTCGGCCAGCCTCCCTTGCCGCGCTTCGCGAGCATGCGCCACTTCACCGAATCGGCCGGTGGTGTTTCGGCCGGGGTGATCTTGGCCGGCTCGGGATCGGCGGTCAGCGCCGGCAGATCGGATGCCGGGGCGCCCTTGTCGGTCTTGTCGGTGGTCTTGGTGTCTCCACCGTCACCCTCCTTCTTCTTGCCGCAGCCGATCGCAACCGTAGACATCAGCATCACAAACAGGATCGTTCGCATGATTTCCTCCAGTTGAAGAAAGTGCAATGTATCGGCCAGCGTGCGGGTGGGCAACGTCGCGTTCTGGCAATGCGATCGGCTTCGGAACGCTGGTTCGTGTCGACACACGTGACGCCGCGTGTCGCGCGATTCCGAAACGCAAAACACCCGCGGCCGTGGCCACGGGTGTTGTCGTCGACGAACGTCGCGAGCGCTAGCGGTTCACGAGCAGCGGCGCCGACCGTCCGTCGCGCAACTTGCGACCGAACAACGCGCCGGCGACGCTCGCGGCCAGCCCGATGAAGAAGACCACGACCGCGAAGATCATCCCCGACATCATCCCGACGGTGCTGGCCGCGCCAGACCCGCCGAGCGACGCGGTCACCGACGCGGCCGCGCGACCCACGACGATGTAATAGAAGATCGCGAGGCCGAGGCTGGTGACGGCCGACGATCCGATCACTGCCCACACGTTCGCGCGCGTCATGAACGCGGCGGCCGCCGCACCGGCGCCGAACACCACGCCGTAGACGCCGGCCATCGCCTTGAGCGGCAGCGGCCCCACGATCCGCGGAATCAGATACGTCACGATGATCGCGACGGCCAGCGTCACGAGACCGAACAGCCAGATCATCTTCGTACCGAGTTTGTCTTCGTTGCTCATCGCATCTCCCTGAGTTTGAGTTGCCGAGCCACAGTGCAAGCGATACGCTGTGCTCGAGACCGCGCAAGCTCGCGGATCGCGCGACGCCGTCACGCTCGCGGGCGTCGATGTGTCGTCACGGTGTCGATGGTAGTGTCGGGTCGTGGCGCAGCCGACGATCGAAGATGTCTCGAGCATCGACTCGTCGGAGAGCAGCTCGCCGGCGATCGTGATGATCGCGTCCGGCACCACGCCGCACGCACTCGGGTTCGCGCCCGTGGGCGTGGTGCAGCTGGGTCGGCACATCACGAGCGGCGACTTCACCGTCGAGATCGATGACGAGCGCATGTCCCGCGAGCACGCGACGGTCGAGTGGCAGGCCGGCGGGTGGCGCATCGTCGATCTCGACAGCCGCAACGGCACGTTCCTGGATGGCGCGCGGCTCGCGGGCGAGCTCCACCGCGCGGGAGACCTCGTGCTGCGTCTCGGCCACACGGTGTTCGTCCTCGTGCGCGATGGCCGCGGCCACCTCGCGCCACGCGAGGACGGCGCCGCGGTGATCGGTCCCGAGCTGTCCCGCGCGTACGACGCGATCCGCCGCAACGCGACGCAGGAGAGCGACACGCTGCTGCTGCACGGCGAGTCCGGCTCCGGCAAGGAGCTCGCCGCGCGCCTCTACCACGACACGCGCACGCCCGACGGCCCGTTCATCGCGGTGAACTGCGCGACGATTCCGGAAGGCGTCGCCGAGCGGCTGCTGTTCGGCTCCAAGCGCGGCGCGTTCTCCGGCGCGATCGACGCCGTCGGATACCTCCAGTCAGCCCACGGCGGCACGCTGTTTCTCGACGAGATCGCCGACCTCGACCCGGCGGTGCAAGCGAAGCTGCTCCGCGTCCTCGAGACCCGCGACGTGTTGCCGATCGGCGCGACCTCGCCGGTTGCGGTGGAGCTCGGCGTGGTCGCCGCGAGCCACCGCGAGCTGCGCACCGCGATCGTCGACAAGCAGTTCCGCGACGACCTCTACTATCGACTCGCGCGCGTGGTGATTCACCTGCCGCCGCTGCGCGCCCGCAAGATCGACGCTGCGCGACTCGCCGTTCGCGAGCTCGCCGCCGTCGATCGCCGGCTCTCGGCGCACGCCAAGTTGATCGAGGCGTGCTGCGTGCGTGCGTGGCCCGGCAACATCCGCGAGCTACGGGGCGCGGTCGGACAGGCGGCAAGCGAAGCGCTGGCAGGAGGTCGCGACGTCGTCAAGGTCACCGATCTGCCGCCGCACGCCGGCATGATCGCCGGCGTCGAGCCGCACTCCCCCCAGTCGCCCGCCGACCCAGGCGCACCGACGCTCGACAAGACGAGCGTGCTCGCGGCAATCGCGAGCGCCGACGGCGTGCTCAGCGTGGCGGCGCGGACGCTCGGCTTGCACCGCACGCAGCTATATCGCCTGATGGAGAAGCTCGGGATCTCGCGCGAGAAGTGATCTCAGTGGTCGGCGAGCCAGGCCTTGGCGACGTTCGCGAGCTCGTCGCCGCCCGGTAGTGCTGGACCCTCGCGGGCCACGGTCGCGAACAGCTCCTTCGCGCGCGTCAGGTCGCCGGCCTGGGCGAGGCAGTCGGCGAGGCCGAGCTGGGCCTTCATCCGCTGCACGCCCGGCGCCGCGCCTGCGATGACGTGCGCGTACATGGGCATCGCGTCGGCGCAGCGTTGCTGCTGGGCGCGGAGCATCGCGAGCTCGACCTCCGCGTAGTACTGCTTGGGGCTGCGCAGGTGCTGCCACGCCTTCATCGCCTTGCCGAATAAATCGTCGGCGCGGTCGAGGACATCGTCGTGGAACAGCGCGAGCCCGAAGCTGTAGCGGAGCGTCGCGAGGCGATCGTCGTCGTCGGTCAGGCTGCGCTCTGCGATGGCGAGCGCGGTCTCGTAGTGCTCGTACATCCCCTTGCGATCGCCGCTCATGCCGAGTAGCTGGGCGAGCGTCTCCTCGCCGAGCACGCGCGTGCGGACGTCGGTCGCGCCCGCGTGAGCGTCGACAAGCGCGAGCGCGCGGCGGGCCGCCGTCAGCGCTCCTGGCAGTTTCCCCGCCCCCCGCAACAACCGCACGTGGACGAACAGATCACTGAGCATCGTGGCGTGATCGCCGCCGTAGGTCGCGTTCGAGATCGCGAGCACGCGCTGGTTGAGCGCGATCGCGCCATCGTGATCGCCGAGTAGCTGCAGCACCGTGACCTTGGTCCGCAGCGCCTGCAGCGTGCCGAGGCGCCCTTTGCCGAACCGCTGCTCGACCAGCTCGATCCACTTGTCGACCCACCGCGTGGCCTCGGGGCCATTGCCGCGCTGCGCGTACGTCTCGGCGAAGCAGCCATAGGCGGCGTCGCGGATCGCGGCGCCGCGGTACTCATCGAGCTTCGCCGCCTGCTCGAGCGCGTCGCGGCAGGCGCGCTCCGCATCGTCGTAGCGGCCGAGCGCGCGGTAGCCCCACGACGCGGCGTGATCGAAGTCGGCGAGCGCGGTCGGGTCGCCGGTGCGAATCGCCGTCGCGCGCGCGATCGGCAACAG
>JACCYD010001495.1 GCA_013696695.1 Deltaproteobacteria bacterium
CCCGTCGGTGTCGACTGCGGGAGACGGTGCCTCGCGGGGTCGCGCACTTGAACGTGGCATGTCGGTCGCACTCCGATCGAGCATGACCAACCGAACCGAAATCCAAGAGCTACCGTCGATCGCCGGCACGGACCTGGCTTCCGCATCGGGTGGCATGCGGTGGGAGGACTTCCGTCCCTCGCAGAACGTCGAGGACCGGCGCGGCTGGACGCGGCGCCAGCACAACGCGGTGCCACCGTCGTATCTGCCAACGCCACAGGTCGGGCCGCGAACGCCGGGAGATCTGCCTTCACAGGCGGGGCTCGACGATCTGATCTCGAGCGGCAAGAAGCGGCGCCGATAGCTACCGGACGAGCTGCGCCGGCGATCCCGACGCGGCCGCCACGTGAAATGCAGTTTTCTCGCGACATCGCGCGCGGGATGTCGTCTGTTCCGCCGAGATGAAGATCCAGATCACGTTTCTCGCGGTTGGCCTGTTGGTTGGATGTGGCGGCAAGAAGGACGAGCCAGCCGGTGGCGACAAGACGTCGTCGGGCAAGCCCGTCGAGGACAAGCCGGTGGTTCCGAGCGGACCATTCGCCGAGTTCGGCCGCAACGACGACATCCTGATGAAGTTCCAGGGCGCGTGGGTGCTCGAGACCGGCAGCCTCGGTCACTACGAGGCGTGGGAGATCAAGGGCAACAAGGTGACGTCGTGGGATGGCAAGAAAGAGCAGACGCGCGAGCTGCAGATCGATGCACCGTGCGCGGCGCAGGTGGTCGAGAAGAGCAACGGTGGCTCGTCGTCGAATCACATGACGTTCGTGTTCGAGGGCGACAAGCTCCACACCGGCATGGGTGACGCGGGCATCAAGAAGGGCGACAAGATCCTCGCCTGCGGCTCCGGCAAGATCTTCGTGTGGGACGGCAAGGCCTGCGTCGCGCACGCGAACATGTTCGGCCGCTGGGAGAACGAAGCGACCGAGTGCAAGCTCGAAGGCACCAAGTTCACGGCGAAGCGTCCAGGCATGGGCAACATGTCGAGCGAATTTCAGATCGCGGGCGATCTGCTGCTCGACGACCAGATGAAGCGCAACAAGGTCGAGAAGGCCGCGAGCTACGCGGAAGCGAAGACCAAGCTCGAGACGTTCAAGAAGTAGCGAGGCCGAGCGAGGTGGAAGACCGAGCGAACAAGCGAACTTTGCCAGTCGGCGTGACCGGCGCGTTCGCTCCTGCGGGGGCTGCATGGAGCCTGCGTGAGTTGCAGGCGATCACGCCTCGAGTCGCGCGCAAGATCGCGGACTTAGGCGGGTACGCCGCTTGCTGATTCCCTCGTCATGCGCGTTCTTCCCTCAACTCTCCTCCTGGCTGCCCTTTCAACCTCTGCCTGCGTCGTCGTTGCCGACGACGGCGACTCGGCGCTGTTCGTCTCGAACGAGTCGGACTTCGCGATTCACGAGATGTACGTGGCCGACATCGACAACCCGTCGTGGGGGCCCAATCTCTTGAACGGCTCGGTCCTCCTCCCCGAGGCGGAGATCCAGCTGTCGGTCGAGTGCGGCACCTACGATGCGATGCTGATCGACGAGACCGGCGCCGCGTGCGAAGTGTCGACCATCGACCTCTGCTTCGAAGAGGCCGACTGGATCATCACCAACCGCACCTGCGCGATCTTCGAAGCGCGTGCGGCGGCGATGGCCGCTGCCAAGTAGTGCGATCGATGCGGGCACGCGGCTCGCCACCGAACACGCGCGCTGATCACATCGCGGTCAGGCCGCCGTCGACCGCGATCTCGGCGCCGGTGACGAAGCGCGACTCGTCGCTGGCGAGGTAGACGACGAGATGCGCGACATCGTCGACCTGGCCCATGCGGCCGAGCGGTGCTGCGCGCTCGAACGCCTTGCGTGCCTTCGCCGGATCCGGTGCGCCGTTGATCACCGCGTCGCACATCGGCGTGTCGATGAACGACGGGTGTACCGAGTTGCAGCGAATGTTGTAGCCGGACCGCGCGGCGTGAAGCGCGACCGACTTGGTGAGCAGCCGGACCGCACCCTTGCTCGCGCAGTACGCGGGCGCATCGGCGACGCCGATCAGGCCGGCGACCGACGACAAGTTGATGATCGATCCACCGCCGGCCGCCTTCATCGGAACGAGCACGGCCTTGCAGCCGAGGAACACGCCGTCGCTGTTGACGCCGTTGATCAGTCGCCAGTCTTCGAGGGTCGTGCGCTCGATGTCCTTGAAGATCGCGATGCCCGCCGCGTTGACGAGGATGTCGAGGCGGCCCAGCTGCTTGACGGTCTCCGCGACCACGCGCTTCCAGCCTGCTTCGCTGGTGACGTCGAGCGCGAGGAATCGATGCGGGGTGCCGAGCTCGTCGACGACACGCTGGCCGCCGACCTCGTCCCGATCGGCGACGACGACATGCGCACCCTCGGCGGCAAGGCGCCGCGCACAGCCGCGCCCGATGCCAGACGCTCCACCGGTGACGATCGCGACCTTGCCCTCGACTCGATGCATGCGCGGATTGTAGTGCGCGCCACCGTGAAGTGATCTCCTCGGCGTTGAGATACGATGAGATGTGGGAAAGCGCCTGAGTCCGACGGATTCGATGTTCCTCGTCGGTGAGACCCGCGAGGTGATGTTTCATGTCGCGGGGCTGATGCAGTTCAGTCCGCCGCCCGACGCACCCCGCGACTACATGCGCGGGCTGATGGACGAGGTGCGAGCGGGGATCGCGGCGCACTGGCCGTGGAACGTCCGGCTGCGCACGCCGAATCTGCTCTCGAACCCGGCGCAGGGCTGGATCGAGGATGACAAGCTCGACCTCGAGTATCACGTGCGGCGCTCGGCGCTGCCGTCACCCGGCGACGAGCGCGAGCTCGGCATCCTGGTCTCGCGGCTGCACGGCTACCCGATCGATTTTCATTATCCGCCGTGGGAGTGCCATCTGATCGAGGGCCTCGAGGGCGGGCGGTTCGCGATGTACATCAAGGTGCATCACTCGCTGGTCGATGGGTTCTCAGCCATGCGCCTGCTGACGCTGGCGCTCGGCGCGGATGCCGCGGAGCGCGATCGCGCGCTGTTCTTCGCGATCCCACCGCCGGTGCGTGGCCCGAAGCCGGATCCGGTCGGCCTCAAGGTCGCGGAGGTGCTCGGCGCGGCGCGCAAGCAATACGGCGCCACCAAGATGGTCGCGCGCGCGATCGCCAAGGTCGCGCGTCGCGACGACGAAGGTCTGATCTCCCCGGGGCAGGCGCCGAAGTGCATCCTCAACGCGCGGATCGGGCGCAACCGGCGCTTTGCCACGGCGAAGTTCCCGCTCGCGAGAATCAAAGATCTCGCCAAGCATAGCAGCGCCACGATCAACGATGTCGTACTCGCGTTGTCGTCAGCGGCGATCCGCAAGTACCTCGCCGAACGCGACGCACTACCGAAGGAATCGCTGGTGGCGATGC
>JACCYD010000584.1 GCA_013696695.1 Deltaproteobacteria bacterium
GGCGCGCGAGGCAATCGGCGACGTAGTGGCGCTGCGCTGGCGAGTCGTCGACGACGAGCACGCGTTCGCGAGCACCGGGCAGCGTGCCGCGGACCAGCGCACGCACGCGCGTCGACAGCTCCTCCGCGATCACCGGCTTGACGAGGTAGTCGTCGGCGCCGGCATCGAAGCCGCGCTCGAAATCGGTGGCCTCGCCGAGCGAGCTGCAGATCAACACCGGTAGGTGCGCCGTGGCCGGATCTTCCTTGATCGCCTTGCACACGCCGTAGCCATCGAGCCGCGGCATCTCGATATCGGTGATCACGAGGTCGGGCGCGTGGGCGCGGATCAGCTCGAGCGCCTCGATGCCGTCGTGTGCCGACTTCACCTCGTAGCCGTCGTCCTCGAGGATCGGGACGGTGTGGCGGTGGATCATCGCCGAATCGTCGGCGAGCACGATCAGGCGCTTCGCGCGCGTGGTCGCGCCGAGTACGTCGAGCACCTGCGCGTCGGTGAACGGCACCTGGAGGTAGCCGTCGGCGTTGACATCGCGGGCCGCGGCGCGATCCGCCGCCGACAAGCCGACGACGACGATCGCGACCGGCTCGGTGCCCGAGCGCAGCATCGTCACCGTGTCGTGGAGCGAGCGATCGGGGAGCCGGCGCGGCAGGATCGCGGCGCGCGGCGCGAGCTCGCCGAACCGGCGCTCGAGCTCGTACACGCTCGCGACCTCGCTGATCGTGTGGCCCAGCGGCTCGAGCGGCCGACGCGCGAGGGACGGCAACACCGGCTCGTCGGACAGGATGACGACGTTCACGTGGCGTCTCCGGGGTTGTTGCCGTGGCCGAGCAACTTGCGGACGACACGCACCAGCTGCGTGCGGTCGTGTGGCTTGGTGATGTACTCGTCGACGCCGGCGTCGAAGCCGCGCACGCGATCGATGCGCTCGCCCATCGAGGTCACCATCACGATTGGCGTCTCGGCGTACTCGGGCATCGCGCGCAGGTTGCGCGTCAGCTCGTAGCCATCCATGCGCGGCATCACGACGTCGGTGGAGATCAGATCGAAGTGGCGCTGCTTTGCGAGCTCGAGCCCGTGCTGGCCGTCCACGGCGACCGTCACGACATAGCCGTTGTCGACGAGGATCCGGCGCAGCGACTCGCGGACGATGTCCGAATCCTCGACCAGCAAGACGTGGGCCGACGAGGCGGTCTGCGTGCGCGCGCCAGAGGCAACCCGGCGCGGTCCGCTGGGCTGGTCGAGCGCGCGCCGGATGATCGCGGGCACGTCGAGGATCAACGCAACGCGATCGCCGAGCAGCGTCGCGCCGGCCACGCACGGCACGTTGCCTAGCATCTTGCCGAGCGACTTGATGACGATCTCGCGCTTGCCGATCAGGTGCTCGCAGACGAGGGCGTAGCTGGTGCCGCCGAGCTCGACCAGCACGAGCTGGATCTCGCCATCGCCGCCGCCGCCCTCGAGCTCGAGCACGACATCGAGCCGGATCAACGGCACGTGCTTGCCGCGAACGACGACGACCTCTCGATCACCGACCAGGGCGATCTCGGCGGGCTGCACGGCGAGCACGCGTTGCACGACATCGAGGGGAATCGCGAAGGTCTCGCCGCCTGCGCGGGCGACCACGACCTGGATGATCGCGAGCGTGAGCGGAAGTTTCAGCACGAACGCACTCCCCTGACCGATGGTTGACTCGACCTCGATCGTGCCCTTGAGCTTGGTCACGATGGTCTGGCGAACGATGTCCATGCCGACGCCGCGGCCCGAGACTTCGGTGACGGCGGTGGCGGTGGAGAAGCCGGGCCGGAAGATCAGCTCGCGCGCCGTGCGATCCTCCATCGTGCTGGCTTCGTGCTCGGTGATCAGGCCGCGCTCGAGCGCCTTGGTCTTGAGCTTGTCCGGATCGAGGCCGCGGCCATCATCGCTGACGCGGATCTCGACTTGGTTGCCGCGATGCGACGCCGAGAGCGTGACGATCCCCTCGGGCGGCTTGCCGGCAGCGGCGCGCGCCTCTGGGAGCTCGAGCCCGTGATCGACCGAGTTGCGGACGAGGTGCATTAGCGGCTCGTCGAGGGCTTCGACGAGCAGCTTGTCGAGCTCGGTGTCTTCGCCGATCAGCTCGAGTCGCGCGCGTTTACCGAGCCCGGCGGCGAGGTCCCGCACGGTGCGCACGTGCTTGCGGAAGATGCCGGTCACCGGGACCATGCGTAGCCGCATCACCTGCTCGCGCAGCTCGCCCGAGATCGCGTCGAGCCGATCGGTGCCGTGATCGAGATCGGTGGTCAGCTCGCCGAGCACGCGCTCGACGCGCGATAGTTCCTCGCCGAGGGATTCGAGAGCGCGGTTGGTCATCCCGTTCGAGCCGCTGGCCACGGCCGTTCGCCCGACGGCACTCGCCACCTTGCGGGCGACGCCGCGATCGGCAGCCAGCTCGGACGTCACGGAGGCGAGCGAGGACACGGCCCCGCGGAGCACGTCGCGCCCGAGCACCAGCTCGCCGACCAGGTTGAGCAGGCGATCGAGCTTCTCGAAGTCGACGCGGATCGTGGCCTGGGCGGCCTTGCCGTGCTCGGCGGGACCCGCTGCATTCGGACCACTCGGTGCGGCGACGGCCTTCGCGACCGGCGCGGCGGCGACGACCGGAGCGCCCGGATTGCGCAGTCGCGCGATCACCGGCGCGGGGTCGTAGGTGATCGCGACGCGTGCACGCGCGCGATCGAGCATCTCGCGGAGCCCGTCGAGCGCCGCGAGTAGCGCATCGATCACCGCGCCATCGGGCGTGCGCCCGGCGTCGCGGATCTGGCCGACCAGATCCTCCGCGGCGTGTGCGAGATTGTTGATCGGCTTGAGCCCGACCATCGCCGAGCTGCCCTTGACGGTGTGCAGGTCGCGGAACACGTCGCGCAACAGATCCGCGTCTTCGGGCCGGCGTTCGATTTCGATCAGCTTGGTGGCGAGCGCATCGAGCCGCTCGG
>JACCYD010001542.1 GCA_013696695.1 Deltaproteobacteria bacterium
GTTTGGGCGTGGTGGTTTCTCGATCCATCCGGTTCTCGATCAACGTCGCCTCGCAAAGGCGACGTTGGTCGTTTCGGCCACTCGACATGACGACCTCCGAAACTCGACGAACGCCAACTCGAGAACGCTGATCGCCGACCGCGGCAAACGGCAAGTTCCGCCGGCTCGCTCGCAAGTCTCGATCTCTCCTCGCACGAAGCGAAGCACCGACGTGGCACGTCGGATGCTCTAGCTGTGTTTGCGGCCCAACGCCGCCAACAACAGGAGAGAGAGCATCATGAAGACCATCGCAACCGTTACTGCCACCGACAACACGATCTCGATCACCGACCTGTCGCGCGTCACCGGCGGCGTCGCGCCGAGCACGAACTGCAAGGACGGAGGGTGCATCCCTTCTCCGTTCCCGCGTCCGTTCCCGTCTCCGTTCCCGCGGCCGCGTCCGTTCCCGTTCCCGGGTCCCGACCCGATCAACCCGCGGCCATTCGACAGCATCTTCGGCGGTGACAAAGTACGTCGCTAGCCATATGTGGTTGAACGAACACTGACGGCGCCATCGTCGTCGGCTCTGACGTGACGAGCATTCGTCGTGTGAGAGGCGATTACGACCGCCCGCCGGGTCACGCGGTACCGAGCAACTCCCGTCGGGGGGCTGGAGTTGCACAGGGGACGAGTACGCGCAGGGCTCGGCGGGCGTTTTTTGTTTTTCGGGGGTATAGATAGGCCTCATTGGAGGCCGTGATGAAGAAGCTAGTGCTTGCTGTGCTCGTGACGGGTGTCGTGGCGTTCGTGGCGCTTCGCCGCAGCGGTGATGACACCGTCGTCACCACCGAGACCCAATCGAAGATGGTGCTCGACCGGATCTGGATCGATCACATCCCGCGCAACGAGCGCGACGTGTTCCAGCTGTTCGTCGCGATCACCGAGCAGCCGTTCGGTATCTTCCAGGCGACGTCGCAGTGGAAGGGCAGCTACGAGCTGTTCCAGTACACGACGGACGGCGACGGGCTCCGCCTCGTCTACGGTCAGACCGGCGACAAGGAGACCGTCAAGGCCACGGCGCGCGAGTGCAGCGACAAGGGCATGGACCTGTGCCTCGAGCTCGACGGCGCGAGCCGCGGCGTCAAGCGCTACTACTCGATGGAGGATTGGGTGATCGAAGGTTCCGTCGATTCGCTCGATCACGTTCGCGCTCGCGTGCTGGCCAAGCTCAACCTGCCCGCCGCCGAATAACTCGCTCCGTTGTCGTCGACGCGCGAGTTGTTAGCGCGCAATCGCGACTTTCGCCGGTTGTTCCTCGCGAGCGTCGTCTCGCTGGGAGGCGACTGGTTCTCGTTCGTCGCGGTCGCCGATCTGGTCCTCGAATTGACCGGTCGGCCCGGCACCGCCGCATACGTCTACGCCGCGACGGTGTTGCCGGTGTTCCTGGCGTCGCCGATCGTCGGCAAGCTCGCCGACCGCTACGACCGCCGCAAGATCCTGATGTTCGCGGACCTGTTCCGCGTGCCGGTCGCGCTGTCGCTGTGCATCGCCGCGTACTACGGCAGCGTGCCGGTCGCGGTGATCGCGATCGTGATGCTCGGCGTTGGCGCCAGCTTCTACGATCCCACCGCGGTCGCCGCCACGCCGAACCTCGTCGATGACAAGGACCTCGCAACCGCGCAGTCGTTGATGGGGGCGGTGTGGGGCACGATGCTGCTCGTCGGTGCCGGGCTCGGCGGGCTGGTCGCCGAGACGCTCGGTCGCTACGCCGCGTTCGCGATCGATGCGGCGTCGTTCCTGGTCAGCGCCTGGCTGGTGTCGGGCATTCGCCGGCCGATGCAGCAACCGCGTGTCGCCGGCGAGGATCACGGACGGCTCCGCGACGTGATCGCATACGCGCGCAAGGACAAGATCGTCGGCCGGCTCCTGCTCGCGAAGGGCGGCGTGTCGTGGTCGAACGGCATCGTCGGGCTGTTGCCGGCGTTCGCCCACGGCAAGTTCGCCGGCGTGCCGGTCGCGACCGGCATGTTGTTCGCCGCGCGCGGGCTCGGCGCGTTGCTCGGACCGCTGATCGCGCGCCGGATCTCGGGCGCGACACCATCGCCACGCGCGATCGTCGCGCTGTGTGCGGCGTCGACGCTGTGCTACGGCGCGTTCTACGCGGTGTTTCCGTTCGTGCCGTGGTTCGGCGTCGCGCTCGTGCTGGTCATGCTCGCGCACCTCGGCGGCGGCGCGCAGTGGGCGCTGTCGACGTTCGGCCTTCAGGTCGCGACGCCGGATCACCTGCGCGGCCGCGTGATGTCCCTCGACTACGGACTCGCGACGCTCGCGATCGGCGTCTCCGCGCTCGTCGCCGGTGCGATCGCCGATGGCGCGAACGAGGAGCTCTCGACCTGGGTGCTCGCCGTGGTCGCAGGCGTCTACGGCACCGTGTGGTGGCTGTGGAGCCGGGTGATCTGTCGCGAGCCCGCTACTCGTTGAGGACGTTGCAGTGTATCCAGTGCGTCTATGCCTGGGGACTCCGGTGGTCGTCGCGAACATAAAGATCTGCAGCTGTGCCGTCAGGTGTTCGATGCGCTGAGTCTGGCGCTCTCGGAGATGACGGATCCGATCCTCGACGAGCTGATCCTCGAGTCGGTGACGCCGGCACCGAACGGCTCG
>JACCYD010000009.1 GCA_013696695.1 Deltaproteobacteria bacterium
AGCCTGCGCTCCGAGCCAGCTCGCTCAACGACGCGGTGCTCGAGCGCATCATCGAGCTCCGGTCGAGTGACCCGCGCCGGGTCAAGGGCGCGCTCGCGACGCCGCTGACGCCCGAGCTGGTGCCGCATGTCGTGCCGCTGCTCGCGTGGGATGCGATCGCCACCGACGCGACGGCGGTGCTCCGCAAGCTCGCTCCGCGATGCAGTGGCGTGCTCGTCGATACGCTGCTCGACACCATGCAGGAGTTCGCGATCCGGCGGCGGCTCCCCGCGATCCTCGTGGTCGGCGAGCCGGAGCTCGCGACCTGGGGGCTCAAGCGCGGTCTCGCGGATACGCGCTTCGAGGTTCGCTATCGCTGTGCGAGGGCTCTCGCTCACATGCGCGCCGGCGGCCACGAGCTCGGCATCGAGGTCACCGAGGTGTTCGCGGAGATCGAGCGCGAGCTCTCCGTCGACAGCAGCGTGTGGCAAGCCCATCGCCTGCTCGACAAGGACGACGACGACGTGGTGCTGGATCGCGGTCGCGAGCAGATGACGCGCGGCCTCGAGCACGTGTTCACGCTGCTCGGCCTCGCGTTGCCTACCGGGCCGGTGCGCATCGCGTTGCAGGCGCTCGGCACCTCGGATCGGATGCTGCGCGGGACCGCGCTCGAATATCTCGAGAGCGTCTTACCGTCGGAGCTGCGCGCGTTGCTGTGGCCGCACGTCGAGGCACCCGCTGGTCAGGAAGATGACGAGCTCGAGACGCTGGTGACCGCGCTCGGAGAGGACGAATCGGCGTGGCCGACGCTGTGGACCGCGATCGAGCCGACGCTGACGCGCATGGTCTCGCAACCCGGCTTCCTCGATCGGCGCGCGCAGAGCGAGGCCAATTGCCGCGCGATCGTGCTCGCCGTGATGGCGCAGCTGCGCGCGGATAACTTCGGACGCTTGCGGTCGTATATCGAGGCGCGGCGATCGAACCGGTCGCGGTTCACGAGCTGGCTGCGGATCGTCGCCAAGCGCGTCGGTACGGCGTACCTGCGCAAGCGCGCGGGCGAGCCGATGCCGGAGGTCGCCGACATGGCAGCGCCGCGGCCGGCCGACGAGATCGCGGCGGATCTCATGCTGTCCCATGCATCGATGATCGGCCGGCTTGACGACGAAGCGTAGCTGGCCGCGGTACCGTGTTCGCGAATGAGGTGGATCCTCGCGATGCTCGCGGTGACCGCGTGTCGACGCGAGGAGAGCTGCATCGACGGCGAGTGTCCATCGCCGTGTGCGCGCCTGGCATTCGTTTGCGAGCCGCGAGATCTGAAGGAGCTCTACGTCGGCCCCGTTGGTGATGCGCCAGCCGAGTACCGGTTGCTCCGCGGCAACGCGGCGGACGACGACACGTTGATCTCGAACGGCATCGTCACCGCGGTCATCAGCGCACTCGATCATCCCAACGATCTCGGTCCCACCGGCGGCAACCTCATCGATTACGGGCCGGCGGGCGGCGTCGACGATCTGACGATCTCGTATCAGCTCGCCGGCATCCTTCCCGAGGACGCGTTCGCATATCGCACGGTCGAGATCGAGACGATCGACGATCGCGTCGCCGTCACGTTGCGCGGCACGCTCGACGGCCGCCCGGAGGTCGCGATCGCGACGCGCTACGAGCTCGGCAGCTGCGACCCCGGCCTGCGGATTCGCAGCGAGCTGTGGAACGGCTCGGCCGAGACGCACGCGTGGTTCGTGGCGGATGCAGTGCACCACGGTACCCGACGCGTTCAGCCATTCTCGCCGGGCGCCGAGCGCGGCTACCTCGCGCCGAAGCTCGATCTGCTCGAGCTGACCGATCTCTGGCAACCGCACCGGTTCGACGCCGGTGCCACACCGAACCGCGAGAGCCCGGGATACGCCACCGTCGCGTGTAACGAGGAAGCGCTGTTCGGCGTCGACGATCCCGAGATCGCGGCGGCCGGAACCCCGATCGAGATCGTCGGGCCCGGCGCGACCGTGGGCTTCGAACGGTTCGTGATCGCCGCCGGAGCAGGGCAGGGGCC
>JACCYD010000043.1 GCA_013696695.1 Deltaproteobacteria bacterium
GCGTTGACCTGGTTCGGCGGCCGCCGCGCGGGATTCCCGAGCACCGCGATCACCGCGTCTGCGCAAAGCTGAGCCATGGCCGTCCTGGTCTCCGTGGTAGCCGATCCGATGTGCGGCGCCAAGACCACACGCTCACAGGCGACCAGCGCCGGAGAGATCCTTGGCTCGTGCGCGTAGACATCGAGGCCTGCCCCGGCGATCTGGCCCGCCGCGAGCGCCGCGGCGAGTGCGGCCTCATCGACGCAACCCCCGCGCGCGGTGTTGACCAGGATCGAGGTCGGCTTCATCAGGCCGAGCCGGCGCGCATCGACCAGGTTCCGCGTCGCCGGGGTCAGCGGACAGTGCAGGCTGACGACATCGGCAGTCGCGAAGAGCTCGTCGACGTCGAGTGGGACGGCGGGGGGATCGGGCGGTGCGGACGAGCCCGTGACCACCACGCGCATCCCGAAGGCGAGCGCGCGCCGCGCCATCGCGCGGCCGATCCTGCCGTGCCCGACGATGCCGAGCGTCTTGCCGTGGAGCTCGACGCCGAGCAACTGATCGAGCGCCCAGCCCGACCACGTGCCCGACCTCACCAGGCGCTCACCTTCGCCGAGCCGCCGCGCGGCCGCGAGCATCAACGTGAACGCGAATTCGGCGGTGGCCTCGGTGAGCACGTTCGGCGTGTTGGTGACCACGACGTTCGCGGCCGTCGCCGCCGCGACGTCGATGTTGTCGATGCCGACCGCGCAGTTCGCGATCACGCGCAGCTTCGGCGCCCGCGCGAGGACATCGCGATCAATTTTGTCGAGCAGCAGACAGATCAACGCATCCGCATCCGTGAGATCGACGTTCACGAGGCCTGCATGACCACCGCTCGGAACATCGACCTGCACGTCAGGCAACGCTGCGGCAAGTTGCCCCGCGAGTTCGATCGGCAGGCTCGACGTGGCGACCACTCGCACGGGTGCAGCTTAGCGAATCACGAGGACCTGCGTGCTAGTGTCTGGACGTGCGAACGCACTGGCTCGGATGGCCCTTCGTCGCGTGCTTGATCGCGTCCGCGTCGGCCGAGAAAGTGCAACCCAAGGCCAAGGCGGATGCCAAGGCCAAGAAACCCAAGGCCGAAAAGAAGCCGAAGGAACCGAAGGTCGACGTCACCACGCTCACCGCCGATCCGAAGCTCGCAAAAGCAGATCGCATCGAAGGCGAGGAGCTCCGGGGGTATGTCGCGTTCACGTTCGACGACGGTCCGAGCCCGCAGACCACGCCTGCCGTGATCGACGCACTCGAGAAGTACAACGTCCCGGCGACGTTCTTCATCGTGTCGCAGCGGCTGCTCGGCAAGAACGGCGAGAAGAGCCGCGAGGTGCTGCAGCGGCAGGTCAAGGCCGGGTTCACGATCGCGAGTCACTCGTATTCGCACCCGAACCTCCGCGGTTCGAACGCGGCGAAGCTCTCGCTCGAGGTCGACGAGGCGATCCGGATCCTCGCGAAGGAGTCGGGAAAGCTGATCGGTCTGTTCCGAGCGCCATTCGGGGCGCTCGACGCCACGAGTCGCGGCTGGCTCAAGAAGCGCGGGCTCACCGAGGCGTTCTGGTCGGTTGACACGCTCGATTGGAAGGCCAACGATTCGGAGCGCCTTCGCAAGAAGACCATCGGGATGATCCTCAAGCAGGAAGGCGGCGTGGTGCTGATGCACGACGTCAAACCGATCACCGCCAAGATCACGGCGCTCGTGCTCGACGATCTCGAGGCCGAGAACTGCAAGCGCCTCGCAGACAAGAAGCTCGAGCCGATCTTGCCGGTGTCGATCCACTACTTCATCCGCGACAAGAAGCTACAGCGGCCGATTCCCGACGAGGTCAAGAAGCAGACCGACGCGTATCGTGCCGCCCTGCCCGGTCGCTGCGCGAAGCGGCCGGCACCGCCACCCGCACCGGCGGCAAACCCAGATCCTGCGGTGAAGAAACCGCCGCCGGCCAAGTCAGACAAGCCCCTTGAACCGAAGTGACGGAGGACTCTTGCGATCGTTAGCCTTATTCATCCTGCTCGTTCCCGCCGCAGCTCGCGCGGAAGACGAGCCCGCCAAGACCGATGAACCACCGGCCACGGCCCCCGCAGCATCCGGCGCTCCGGTGTCCAGTGGCGAACGTGTCACGATGCCCGCGAAGCGCGGCATGCTGAACGCGCAGCTCGGCATCAACTTGTCGACCGACCTGGTGGGCAAGCCGATCTCGCTGTCGCCGGATATCTGGTACGGCGTCAGCGACAAGCTGACGATCGGGCTCGTGCACACGTTCGTCGGCGCGACCGGCATCATGGGCATTCCCGGAACCAGCCTGTGCCTGACCGGCGCGGACAACGGCTGCGGCGACTTCTACAACTTTGCCGGCATCGATGCGCGCTACACGTTGAAGTCCGACGCCAAGCTGCAGATCGCGCTCGACGCAGGTCTGTTCATGACCGCGCTCGATCCGTTCCAGCTCGCGCTCAAGGTGGGCATCACCGGTCGCTACCGCGCCAGCAAGTCGGTCGCGCTGGAGTTCTCGCCGAACATCTTCTTCGGCATCACGGAGCGCGATGGCGAGCTGATGGCCGGCGGCAACAAGGAAGTGGTCGCCGTCCCCGTCAACATCGTGTTCTCGCTCAACGACAAGCTGGCGCTGTTGGCGCAGCTCGCGCTGCTGATGCCGTTCGAGAATGCCGGCGATCTGTACGCGCTCGGCCTCTCGCTCGGCGGCAATTACGCGATCAGCAAGCAGCTGTCGCTCTCGCTCGCGTTCTCGTTGCCGTTTCTGGTGACCGGGATCGAGGATGCAGGCGGCGTCGATGCACGCACGCTGACGTTGGGAGGTGGCTATGCGTTCTAGTTTGTTCCTCGTGCTCGTGTTCGGGTGTGCGAAGCCCGATCAGATCAAGCAGTGCTACCCGGTCGCGACCTGGGCCGCCCCGGTGTTCAATTGTGAAGGTGGCGCGCCGCCGCCTCCGCCGGTCGAGCCGCCGAAGGAGGAGCCGCCGAAGGAAGAGCCGCCGCCGCCGCCGGTGGCCGAGGTCAAGGACGAGAAGATCGAGCTCAACGAGAAGGTGCAGTTCGAGTTCGCGAAAGCCGAGCTGCTGCCGCAGAGCAAGAAGCTCCTCGACGAGGTCGTCAAGATCATGAAGGACCACCCCGAGATCGAGAGGATCCGGATCGAGGGCCACACCGATAACGACGCGAGCGACGGCTACAACCTGAAGCTGTCGAACAACCGCGCTGCCGCCGTCAGGATGTATCTGGAGAGCCAGGGCGTCGACGGCAAGCGGATGGAGAGCAAGGGCTTCGGTGAGGCCAAGCCGATCGCGGACAACAAGACCGATGAGGGCCGCGAGCAGAACCGCCGCGTCGAGATCCACATCGTGAAGAGGACGAAGGCGAAGTAGCTGCGACGCGGTCGGCAAGCGGCCGTGAAGCTCCATGACCTGCATCACGTCGCGACCGGATACGACACGACGTGGACCGGTGAAGCCGAGATCGGCGCGTGGGAGATCGGTGCCGGCTGCGGCAGGTACTGGGCCGCCTGGATGTTGAACCTCGGCGCCACGGGTGTGGGGATGCTTCACGCACCGCGTCGTGAGTGGCGTGCATTCATTCGAGGACGCCGCTCGAAGAGCCTTTACGATCGCGCGTTCAGCGAAGACATGTTGCAGTGGTCCGTTCGTGATCTACGAGCGCATCTCCGGCTGATCGTTCGCTGATCCGGTGCAAACTCGAGATTGCAGAAAGCGCGTGACGCCACTTCGTCTCCGTTGACAACTACACTCAACCACATTAGGGTCCGCCGGCTTGCGTCGGGCGGATCCGACCCTGGGGACGTGTGGAATTCTCATGGAGACATCCAAGTTTAGAGGCGCAGTGGATGCGTCACTCGGATCGTTCGTGTACGGGGAGGTCGAGATGCCTGTGAAATGGGATCAATCGACTCCGGTTCCGACGAATGCGTCGGCGGTCGGTGAAGGAACAGAGCGCACGCCAACGTTCGAGCCTGCGGACTTCGGTGAAGGCGAAGGCGAACGAACGGTCGTCACCAACGCGGGCTTCGATCTGAAGGTGCGTTACACCGGTCGCTCCGGAGCGATCGCGCGGTTGCAGGGGCTCGCGGACAAGGCGTTCGACGATCGCGAATTGGCGTTCGTGTTGATCAGCGCCGAGCCCGGGCTCGGCAAGAGCCGCATCATCAGCGAGCTCGGCGCACGCATTCGAACCGTGCATCCCACCGCGCTCGTGATGACGGGCATCGCGGACGAGAACGCGCCAGCGTACGGGCCGGTCGCGCGCGCGTTGACCACGCGCTTCAGCCTGGTGCCCGGTGAGGACCCGGCGGAGAGCCGCGACAAGATCCAGGCCGGCGTCGCCGAGGTCGTGCAGGCCGCGCGCGTCACCGAGGTGGCGCACTTGATCGCGCACCTGTTGCGCGTCCCGTTCGACGATAGCCCCGTCGTCGGTCCCCTGCTCGAGTCGCCGCAGCGTCTCGAGGCGCGCCTGTTCATGGCGCTCAAGCGCTTCCTCGTCGCCGAGGCGGAGCGCCATCCGGTGCTGTTCGTCGTCGAGAACCTCGAGCTGTGCGGCACCGACACCATCAACTTCTTGCAGTACCTCGCGGCCGGCTTGCGCGATCAGCGCGTCGTCATCGTCGGTACCGCGACGCCGCAGCTCGCAGAGCGCCACCCCGCGTTCGGCGACGGTGAAGTCCCGCCCACCCGCATCGATCTGCAGCCGCTCACCTCGGCGGAATCCGAGGAGCTGCTTCGCGCGCTCTGCAAGCCGCTCGGTGATGGCCGGGATGTACCGGTGTCGATCGTCGCCCACGTGCGCTCGCTCGGCGGTTCGCCGCGCGCGATCCACGAGCTCGTGCGCCTGCTCCTCGAGAGCGACGTGATCGTGCGCGAAGGGCTGATGTGGCGCGTCGATGCCGCGAAGCTCGCCTCGCAGAAGCTCCCCAAGTCGTACGACGACATCGTGTCGGCACGCCTGCGCGTCATGGACGCCACCGAGCGCCGCGTGCTCGAGATGATGGCGTGCATCGGCGAGACCTCGTGGCTCGACGCGATCCTCGCGCTGGAGCGCCGGCTCGCGACCCGCACGAGCGGCGCGCTTGCCCCCGATCCGGACGGCCCGACGCTCGCGCAGATCGCGGCGAGCGGCGATCACTCGCGCATCGCGGTGGTCGCGGCGCTCGGCAAGCTGGTCGAGCGCGAGTGGCTCCACGAAGTCGCTCAGTCGTCGATCTCCGGGGAGCGCGAGCTGCGCTTCACCTCGCCGAACCTGTGGGCGGTCGTCTACAAGGGCATCGAAGACGGCCGCAAGCGCGGTCATCATCAGGCGGTCGCGCGCTGGCTCGAGCTGCACCCCGAGGGGCGCGGCCCGGCAGCACAGGAAGAAGTCGCTCGTCATCTCGCACTCGCGGGTGACGCCCGTGAAGCGGCGAGCCGCTATCGCCGCGCTGCGGAAGCAGCCCGGGCGCAGTTCGCGAACGAGCGCGCGATCCGGCTGTTCGATCGCGCCCTCGCCTGCATCGGCGACGCCGATCTCGCCGCGCGCATCCACCTCTGGCACGACCTCGGCTCGGTCTACGAGCTGATCGGAGACTTCGAAGCGGCCCTCGGCGCGTTCGAGCGGATGCTCCGGTTGTCGTGGGTGGCCGCCAGCAAGACGAAGGCGGCGGTCGCGTTCAACAAGATGGGCCGGGTGTGGCGCCGCAAGGGCGATCTCAAGCTCGCTCTCGAATATCTCAACCGTGGTCTCGAGCTGTTCCGCGCCGCTAACGATCAGCGCGGCATCGCCGGCTCGCTCGACGACATCGGCAAGTCGCTCCTGATGCTTGGCAAGTACGACGAGGCCCACGCCAAGATCACCGAGGCGCTCGCGCGTCGCGGCAAGTACGGCGACAAGCGCGCCATCGCCACCTCGCTGTCGCGCCTCGGCGATGTCCAGCAGGAGCGCGGGCAATTCGAGCAGGCGCAGCGCTGCCACGAGGAAGCGCTCGATCTTCGCCGCCAGTCGGGCGATCGCTGGGGCGTCGTCGTGTCGCAGAACCATCTCGCGGCCCTCGCATTCGAGCTCGGTGACTTCAGTACCGCGCGCAGCGGCTGGCTCGCGGCACTTCCCGAGGCCGAAGCGATCGGCGCGCTGCCCTTGTGCGCGTTGATCCTGACCAACCTCGGCGAGCAGGCGCTGGTCGACGGCAAGCTCGAGGAAGGGCGCCGCCGACTCGAGAATGCGCTCGAGATCATCGAGGACATCGAGGATCGCGGGCTCGAGAGCGATTGCTGTCGCCACCTCGCGCTACTCGAGAAGCTGCAGGGCCACACCGGTGCCGGCAAGGAGCTCGCCGAGCGAGCCCTGGCGGTCGCCAAGAAGGCGGGCCTTCGCGAGAAGGAAGCCCAGTCGTACCTGACGCTCGGCGACGTGCTCGCCACCAGCTTGGTGTCGTTCGACGACGAGGACTCCGCGGCGATCTCGCCCGCGGCCGTCGCGTTCGGGCGGGCGATCGAGGTGCTGCGCAGCATCAACAACGAGGCCGCCCTGGGGAAGGCGCTGTATCAGTTCGGTCGCTACAAGGCGGAGGTCGGCGAGGTCGCGGACGGCAAGGACATGCTGCGCGACGCCCTGATGTGTTTCTCGAAGCTCGGACTGGCCAAGCCGGCCAACGAAGTCGAAAAGCTGCTCACCACGCTGACCTGACGCGCCCCGCTTCAGATCTGACCGGAATCGCCGCGACTTCGGCTTGCCTACGCGGCGCGAGAACGGCATGGTTCGCGTCCGGCGATGATCTGGTTTTGGGTCGGCTTTTTTACGTTTGTCGCCGTGTTGTTGGCGCTCGACCTCGGTGTGCTGCACCGCAAGAACGAGACGCCCACGATCAAGAGCGCGGCCTACTGGACCGTGGCCTGGATGTCGCTCGGCCTGGCGTTCACCGGCTTCGTGTTCCTGATGTACGACAACGCGTGGCTCGACGCGACGCTGATGGAGCGTAACGAGATCACCGGGATCCTCGAGCCTTCCACGAACCCGGGGCCGAACGCCTCGTTCATGTACGTGTCCGCGTATCTGCTCGAGTACGCGCTCTCGGTCGACAACATCTTCGTCATCTCGCTGCTGTTCCATCAATTCAAGATCCCGGGGAAGTATCAGCACCGGATCCTGTTCTGGGGAATCATGGGCGCGGTCGTCTTCCGGCTCATCATGCTGTCGGGTGGCGCGTTCCTCGCGCAGAAGTTCGACTGGATCTTCTACCTGTTCGGCGCATACCTCGCGTACCAGGGCTTCGGACTGCTGCGCCACAGCGACGACGAGGACGAAGACGGCCCGCCGAAGCAGAGCCGCCTCGTCCGCATCCTGCGCCGCTGGGTGCGCATCTCCGACGGTGATCACGGCGGCAAGTTCACCGTGATGATCGACGGCAAGAAGGTGTGGACCACCGCGCTGATCTGCCTGATCTCGATCGAGCTCACCGACGTCGTGTTCGCGCTCGACTCGATCCCGGCCGTGCTGTCGGTCAGCGAAGACGTCTTCATCATGGTGACGTCGAACATCTTCGCGATCCTCGGCCTGCGCAGCCTCTACTTCGTGCTCGCGGGCGCGATGGACAAGTTCAAGTACCTCAAGATCGCGCTCGCGATCCTGCTGATGCTGATCGGCGTGAAGCTGTTCCTCCACAACCACGTCCACGTGCCGCACGCGATCTCGCTCGCGGGCATCGCCGGCATCATCGGTACCGGCGTGCTGTTGTCGGTGCTGTCGACCCGGCGCGAGGAAGAGGTCGCGCGCAACAGCATGCAAATGCCGAAGGCGATTGGCGATGGCGATCCGCCGAAGCCCGGCGACGACGACCCGACGAAGCCCAGCGACGTTCCGCCGGCGAGTTGACGACGCGTCGCGACGTGCGTTCGCGCGGCGTCGTGTCAACCTGCGCGTCCGATGGCGGGCTGGAGGTCACGTGTTCGTGGAATGCTCGAGCGCATGCACGTGCTCGAGCCCCTGGAGCCCGAGCCCGAGCCCGAGCCCGCCGCGCCGCGCGCGCCTGAGCCCGCGCCCGCACCC
>JACCYD010000083.1 GCA_013696695.1 Deltaproteobacteria bacterium
AAGCTCGAGCTCATCGAGGCCAAGGTGATGGCCAAGGTGACGCGCCGGTATCCCGAGCTCGGGCAGGCGGGCGCCGATTACAAGCAGGACGTCGAGCACGGCACGTGGGAGATGTTTTTCCAGGCCGGTCAGGCCGGCGTGCGCCGGCACACCACGATCAGCGTCGATCTCCTCCGCAGCGTCGAGTTCAACGAGCTCAAGCGGATCACCGCGGAGTTGCGCACCACGCTCACGGATCCGATGATGATCAAGCACGCCGACGAAGCCGAGGCGCCGATCGCAGGTTGGGAAGAGATCTCGCTGCTGATCGAAGCGCTCGGACGCAAGGGCCTCCAGATCCAGCGATACAAAGGTCTCGGCGAGATGAACGCGGAGCAGTTGTGGGAGACCACGATGGATCCGACGAAGCGCAATCTCCTCCGCGTGAAGATCGAGGAGATGGAAGAAGCCGACGGCATCTTCACGAAGCTGATGGGCGATCTCGTCGAGCCACGGCGTCTGTTCATCGAAGAGAACGCACTCAACGTGCGCAATCTCGATATTTGAGTCGGCGGCATCTAGCGCGTAGCACGAGGTCGCGGTGACGAAGACTACCGAGCTCGTAGCCGCCGTTGACGATCCGCAACCCGGCCTGCACTGGGAAGTGATCTACCGCGACACCTTCGATCGCGAGTGCCCGCCGAGCGTCGAGGTCGAAGGGCAAGGCCTGGTTCGCGGACTCGCCGAGCTGTGGGCGCGCTTCGTGTTCGAGACCATCCAGCTCGCGAGCACGAATCGCGACGGCCGGCTCGAGCAGGTACCGACGCGTGGGTTCTCCGAGTTCTCGTTGCAAGGGACCGACCTCCGCGTCATCCTCGACGGCTCGCTCGCGGGTGGGCACAAGTTGAAGACGTGGATGTTCGATCAACCCAGCGCGAGCGGGATCGTCGCCGATGCGAACGCCTCGCTGCTGCAGCTGCTCGCTGACACGCATGCACGCGCTGCGGCGTTTGAAGATGCAGCGAGCGCGATCCTGGATGTCGCAGAAGCGGCCACCGATCGCGCGGACTTCGAGGCTCGCCTTCGCAAGCTCCGAGAGAGCTGGGTTTAGAGCGCGCGGTGCTGGCTGGTGCTCAGCATCGGCTGGCTGTGCTCGGAGTCGTTGAGCCGGACGATCTGCAGATCGTCGAGCGAGGGGCCCGACAGAATATTGAGCGCGGCAGGTGCCTGACGAAAACGCCACACGCGCTCGAGCGGTAGGCCGAGCACGCGACACAGGATCACGCGATTGACCGCATCGTGTGCGGTGATCAGCAGCGTGTCGTTCGCGCCGAGTCGAGCGCACGCGTTCTCGAGCACAGCCCACGCACGCGCCTCGACATCACCGAGCGTCTCCGCGCCGGGACCCGCAGGCGAGCTTCTTCCGGGGGCGGTGCGCCAGACGCCGAACAGCTCCGCGTGCGAGAGCTCGACGTCGCTCGCGAGCATGCCTTCCCACGCACCGTGCGAGATCTCGAGGAGCCCGGCGTCGAGCTCGAGGACCGGTTCCGATCGGCTCGCGAGGATCGCTTCGGCGGTGGTCCGAGCACGCGAGAGTGGCGATGCGATCGCGACGGCGATCGGCGTTGCGCTCAACCGCTCGCCGAGCGCGCGAACCTGGCGCTCTCCATCGGGAGACAGCGGGATATCGGTGCGCCCCTGGTAGCGACCCTCGCGGTTCCACGCGGTCTCGCCATGACGGACCAGCAGGATGTTCATGGCGGCAATCTACACGCCGAGCGGTGTGATGTTGCAACTCCGTGACGCGGCGAGTCAGCGCGCACGGGAAACGCTCGATGTCATCGCGGCTCCGCGAGTGATCGTGGTAGCCAGATCGGATGCACCGCAGTCGAATGCTGGGAATCGGCATGAGCGTGCCGAAGCGCGTGGTCACCAACCACGACCTCTCGAAGGTGATGGAAACGTCGCACGACTGGATCGTCGAGCGCAGTGGCATCGAGGAGCGGCGATGGGTCTCCGACGGCGAGACCGGTGCGAGCCTCGCAACGGCAGCGAGTCACGAAGCGATCAAGAAGGCGGGCCTCGAGCCCAAGG
>JACCYD010000085.1 GCA_013696695.1 Deltaproteobacteria bacterium
CGCAGATACCACGGTCGAGCGCGGCACCCGGGAAGTTTCTCCGCGAGCGTCGGGCGAGAGATCCGGCCCCGGGCTACGCGAGCAGGAGGCGGTAGAGCGCGGCCCCGTCGCATCCGGCGGTCGCGACGACGCGATCGAACAGCGCACCGACGGTGAACGACCGTTCGCGTGCGGCGCGAGCGAACCCGGCGAGGTCGCCGACCCGCGGATCGCCGAACGAGTAGTAACGGATCGCACGTCCTTCCGCGGATGCGGCGAGCCACTGCAGCACGGCCTTGTGCGGCGGATCGCCATGGAACGCGCCGCAGCCCCAGTTGCCGGTCGCGATGGCGCGGTTGCGTGGCGCCGCGACTCCTGGCGCCGCGACTCCGGTCGCGTGATCGTCCCGCGCGAAGCCGGCGCGTGCCTTGCCGAGCTCGCGCAGCACGGCGGGCTCGAGGTACTGGAGGTTGGGATTGCCCCGCCGGTAGTCGACGGCGTCGATCGCGACCAGCTCGAGATCCGGCGTGCCATCGGCGAGCCGCGGACACGGATCGCGATAGTGCCCGGCATACGCGAGCGTGCCGCCGTAGCCACGCGTGGTGGCGAAGCTCTCGCAGCCCGTCATCACGATCGCCTCGTCGTCGCGCATCATCGGCGACACGATCATCATCGCGAGGTGCTCGGGGGCGACGGCGAACCGGATCTCCTCCTGGACGTTGCCGCCCGACAGCACACCGCCGCCGAGGAAGCGATTCGCGAAGTCGACCTGCCGGCACTGCGGGGCGTCCTCGATCGCGCCTTCTGCGAACACGTCGAGTGACGTCAGTGGGGAACGATCGGAGCGCCAGTCATCGGCACTGCGCGCGGGCACAACAACGCGTTCGACGCGCAGTGTGCCGGACGGGAGGCCCTCCGCGGCGATCCGCTCGAAGTACGCGAGCATGCTGCGCAGCTTCGCGCGCTCGGCCGGATATGGCGATCCGAGTAGCGGCGCGCAATCGAGCCGCGGATGACCTTCCGGTTGCTGCACCGACCCGACAACCATCCGCGCGACCCAGGTGGCCGCGTCCGCGCGCGAGATCGTCGTGGCCTCAGCGCGACCGACCGCGTGCATCGAGAGCGGCGGGACCTCACGACGAGCGAGCTCGACGATCGTGTCGAGCGTGCCTTCGAGCGCGGGCTCCGCAGCGATCAGTGCTTCGAGACCATCGAGCGGCGCCGGGTGAGCGCGTGCGGCATTGAATCCGCGCCCCGCGCTCGCCACTACCAGGTGGCCATGCGGGTCTTGAGACCGGCGTCGAGCGCGTCGAGGAAGCCCTCGGTGGTGAGGTGCGGCTGGCTCGGACCGACGAGCGTCGCGAGGTCCTTCGTCATCTTGCCGGATTCGACCGTCTCGACGCAGACCTTCTCGAGCGTCTCGGCGAACTTGACGACATCGGGCGTGTTGTCGAAGCGGCCGCGATACACCAGGCCCTGCGTCCACGCGAAGATCGACGCGATCGGGTTGGTCGACGTCGGCTTGCCCTTCTGGTGATCGCGGTAGTGGCGCGTCACCGTGCCGTGCGCGGCCTCGGCCTCGACGGTGTTGCCGTCGGGCGTGAGGAGCACGGAGGTCATCAGGCCCAAGCTACCGAAGCCCTGCGCGACCGAGTCGGACTGGACATCGCCATCGTAGTTCTTGCAGGCCCACACGAAGCCGCCGTCCCACTTGAGCGCGGACGCGACCATGTCGTCGATCAGGCGGTGCTCGTAGACGGTGTTCGCCGCCTTGAACTTGTCCGCGAACTCCTCGTCGAACACCCTCTGGAACAGATCCTTGAATCGACCGTCGTACTTCTTGAGGATCGTGTTCTTGGTGGACAGGTAGACCGGCCACTTGCGCGTCAGGCCGTAGTTCATGCAGCTGCGGGCGAAGCCGATGATCGACTCGTCGAGGTTGTACATGCCCATCGCGACGCCGCCGCCCGGGAAGTCGAAGATCTTGTACTCGGTTGCCGGACCTGAGATCGACCCGCCATCCTTGGGCGTGTACGTCATCGTCAACGTGCCGGGCCCGGGGACCACGAAGTCGGTGGCCTTGTACTGATCGCCGAACGCGTGACGACCGACGACGATCGGCTTCGTCCAACCGGGCACCAGCCGCGGCACGTTCTTGCAGATGATCGGCTCGCGGAAGATCGTGCCGCCGATGATGTTGCGGATCGTCCCGTTCGGAGACTTCCACATCTCCTTGAGGTTGAACTCTTTGACGCGCGCCTCGTCCGGCGTGATCGTCGCGCACTTGACGCCGACGCCGTACTGCTTGACCGCGTTCGCCGCGTCGATCGTCACTTGATCGCGCGTCTCGTCGCGGTGCTGGATCCCGAGATCGAAGTACTTGATGTCGATCTCGAGATACGGCGTGATCAGCTTGTCCTTGATGAACTTCCAGATGATCCGCGTCATCTCGTCGCCGTCCATGTCGACGACGGGCGTCTTTACTTTGATCTTTGCCACGGCACGTTTTACCAGAACGCGCGACGCTGAATCGTCTCAGGCGCGGAGTTCGACCGCGGCTATCACGAACGCGAACAACACGAACACCGCACCGACGAGCGCGAACGGCCGCGCAATGATGGCCCCTAGTGGTGCAACCGCCCCCGCGACCAGCCAGGCGGTGCAAGCCAGCGAAGTCTTCTGCTGTTTGCCCATGACCGTTCGATGTCGGCTTCGCGAGGCCGGCTGCGCGATTTCACCGCACTTCACCGTTTCGTCCGCTCGGGCGGATGCCGAGGGCAGCGTCTGCTAGGGCGGACACTGCTTCGCGAACGTGGTGTGGAACCCCTTGGCGTGGTTGGCCTCGAGCGTCGGCCGCTTCTCCGCGTCGGTCTCCTTCGGAATCAGCCAGGCAAAGTAGCGCTGCTTCGCGTTCGTACAGTCGCCAACGTTGGCCAGGCACTGCACGGCGAAGTAGCCAGCTTGCTTCGGATCGGGCAGCTCGATCTTGTGCTTCGCGATCACGTCCTGGACCGGTTTGCAGTTGCGCCCCGTCACCGCGGCGATCTGCAGGCGATACGCGGCGCGCTCGGGCCAGCGCGACTGCGGCGGCGCGTCGATCGGGCAATACGCCTTGTCGGTGGACTCGATCGACGTCTTGATCTGACCGGTTTCCCAGCCGAGCCGCCGGCCGATGACGTCGATCGCCGCCGCGGCACCCGCGCAGTCGCCGGTCGCCATCCGGCAGCTCGCCTTCATCAGGTCGACGCGGCGCATCTCGTCGTCAGGGAGGTCCGGCACGCTGGCGAGGAGCTTGAGACAGCCCGCGCCGTCGCCGAAGCTGAGCCGGTCGGACGCGCGGACCATCGTCTGTGTGTAGCCACCCGCGGGCTCGACGGTGGATGGGCTCGGGACGGCGATGCTCTCTGGTCTGGTGGGCGCGATTTTGGGCTCGGTCTTCGGTTGACCCTTGGCATCGCGGGGCGTGGCGATCAGCGGCGCGCCCTGCGCAGAGCGCGGGGGCGGTGGCGAGATCGCAGTGGTTGGCGCTGCGGAGCCAGCGGCCGTCGTCGCGGAGCCAGCAGCGGCAGGCGTTGCCGAACCGGCCGTGGTAGGCGTCGCGGAGCCAGCGGTGGCAGGAGTTGCCGAACCGGCCGCTGACCCACTCGATGCCGATCCGGCCGTGGCAGGCGTTGCCGAACCGGCCGCTGACCCACTCGATGCCGATCCGGGCGATCCAGGTGCCGCCGATCCAACCGGCGCCGACGAGCCCGGGGTCGCGGCCGGCGCTTGCGACTCCGAGCGACGCGTCACGGCGAGCACCGCCACCGTGCCGGCAACAGCGAGCACGACCGCGCCGAGCCCGATCCACAGTGGCGCGCGGCTCTTCGCGCCCGGCTGCGACAGCGCCGCGATCAGCCCGTCGATGTCGTCGAACCGCTTGGAGGGATCCGGATCGAGGCCGCGCTGGAGAATCGTCAGGATCTTGCGCTGCTCCGGCGTGGCCGTTTTCGGCGGCTCCGGCACCTTCAGCATCGCGAGCACGATCGCGGCGATCGTGGTGCCGCGGAACGGACGCTCGTCGAGCACCGCTTCCCAGATCGAGGCACACAGCGCGAACTGATCGCTCTTCTTCGTCGCGGTGTCGCCGTGCAGCTGCTCGGGCGACATGTAGAGCGGCGTGCCGATCACCGCGCCACTCACCGTGAGGCTGGTGGTCGTGTCCATGACGTCGCCGCGAGCGAGCCCGAAGTCGCCCACCATCACGCGGTTATCGTCGGCCACGAACACGTTATCGGGCTTGATGTCGCGATGGACGATGCCGGCGCGATGAACGGCGGCGATGCCGGCCGCCGCCTGGCGCCACACCGCGAGGACCTCCGGAAGCGTGCGCGGCTTCGCGCTGCGCCACGTGCGCGCGTTGGTGCCGGTCACGAGCTCGAGCACGAGGCAGACCTCGTCCTCGGACTCGCCGGCGTCGTACACCGCCACGACGTTCGGGTGACGAACCTGCGCGAGCGCGCGGGCCTCGCGGAGCAGGCGCTTGCGCAGCGCCTTGTCGTCGATGCCTTCCGGCTTGACGAACTTGAGCGCGACGCGCCGGTGCAGGTGCGTGTCCTCGGCTTCCCAGACCACACCCATCGCACCGGCACCGAGCTGCTTGATCACCTTGTAGCGCTTCGGCGCGTTGTGTGGATGGGAGGGTCCAGCGAGCTTCGCGAGCTCGATCACGAGCCGGCTGCACGCCGCACAGGTATCGAGGTGGACATCGATCGCGCGCCGCGCGGACCCGACGAGCTTACCCTCCGCGAGCTCGACGAGGAGGTTCTCGTCGGGACAGGTCCCGGGCGACAGGGTCGCCTTCGCGCCGAGCCCCGATTTGTTGAAATCACGGATCAGCGTCGGATCGTTCGAATCGGGCGGTGGAATGGACACCGACCACGCGCCGCCGGCCGAGGGTGCCTCGGGTGCCGACAGCATCGTCTGCGCGCGTTCGTCGTCCCACTTCGACATATCGATCCCGCCCTAGACCTCCGACACCTTGGTCGCGAGAAGCTTGGCGATCGAGACATCGAGCCGGCTCATCACCAGGCCCATCACCTCGTCGACCTCCGAATCGGCGAGCTTGAGCTTGGCCGCCAGCTGCTTGCGGGTCTCCGCGACGAGCTGCTCGCGCGCGCGAGAGATCCGCCGTGCCGCCGTGGCGCGATGAATGCCGAGCACGGCACCGAGCTGATCGATCGACAGCCCGGCGACGAAATGCTGGCGCAACAGATGGCGATCGCCGGGCTCGAGCGCCTGCGCGCCCTCGTGCATGGCCGCGGTGACCGCGGTGCGATACTCCGCCTTGACGACGTCGAGCTGGAGATCGTTGGGGTTCGGCAACGCGAGGATGTCGTCGTCCTCCGCCGACGACTCGCGCGTGCGGTCTTTCCGCTTCGTCAGATCGAGGAACACGCGCACCGCGGTGACGCGCAACCAGTTGTCGAGGAAGCCCTGTCCCGCGTAGTCGGAGATCTTCGGCGTCTTGTCTTTTTCCGCGACGAACAACTTCGCTCGCAGGATCTGCTTGAGGTCGTCGGCCGTCTGACCCGGCCCGGCGAATCGCCGGCATGCGGCTTCGATGGTGTTGCGATGTGCGCGCTCGAGCTCCGCGATCGCGCCCTGCGATCCACGGGCGGCTTGCGACGCGACGGCGAGATCGCCCGCGTGGCAGTGCTGGAGATAGTTCGCGAGGTCGCCGGCGGCCGGCGCGCGCTTCGCGATCTGGAGGATCAGGTCGCGGTCATCGATCTCGAGCGCCGGGTAGCTCTTGTGGGCTTCGTCGAGGAGCTCCGCGAGCCGTGTCCCGATGTCGGGGACCTTACCGGCGGCGTTGGGCCATGCGCCGGCGAAGAGCTCCGCTAGCTGCTCGGGGGTGGCCATCGGGTCAACGGTAACACCGCGGACCGTCTCTTGTTCCGGCGGATCGACGGCGCACCGCCAGAGCCGGCCACCCAGCTGGATCGAGGCCGAATCGAAATCCACCTAGGTAAGGACGCCGCGGCTGAGGTCACGTCGCACGCTCCCGAGGTTCTAGGATCAGGCCTTTGCGCGACGGCGCCGACCGAAGATCCCGAGCCCGAGCACGGCAAGGAACCCGCCAATTCCGCTGGCGCTGTTCCCGGTGGAGCAGCCACCGAGATCCTCCTCGTCGTCCCCCTCACCATCCGCAGAGCCCTCGCACGGTGCCGGCTTGAGATCGACGCCGGTGATGCTCTGGGCCCACGACACGATCTTGTCCGCGCGGACATAGACGCCGCCGCCACCACACGCAGAACCCGGAATCGCGAGGCCGCGCGACACCACGCCGAGGAGCGCCGGACCTTCGGCCGTCTCCATGAACACCGGGCCGCCGGAATCGCCGAAGCACGAATCGACGCCGAGCCCACCCGCGAGAAACTCGCCATGCGGAGCGATGGCCGACTGGCACGACGCGTCATCCTCGCAGGTCGGATCCATGATCGGCACGTCGACCTCGCGCAGCTGCGTGTTGCTATCGGCATCCGGTGCCGTCAGCCCGAAGCCCACGAGGTGCACCATCGCGCCCTGAACGAGCGCCTCACGCGCGGCACACGCCGGCGCGATCTTGCGCGCCCGCCCCAACGCCACGTGATCCAGCATGATCACGCCAATGTCGTATTTGTCCTCCCAGTTCGGATACGCGCGCGCCCACTTCACCGGGATGCGATCGCCGCCGGACGCGTAGTCGATCGTATCCGTTCGCACCTCGTACGGCTCGATATCGATGCAGTGCCCCGCGGTGAGCACGATGTCCGGCGCGATCAACGTGCCCGTGCACGTCGCATCGGCGCCAATCACCGCGACGACATCACGCCACTTGCCTTCCGGCGCGACGGTGCCACCGACGACGGTGGATGGCTTATCCGGCGGCGGCGTGACGGGGTTGGACGAGAGCATCGATGTCATCCAAGCGAGGTGAAGCAGCATGTCGCCGGCCGAAGCAGCAAGCTCGATGCCACGCTGCATCCAAACGATTCTGGTGATTTGCACGAGTGTGTCCGGCCAGATACCGGACCCGCGTCCGCCGGCCGGATTTTCGGGACGGATTCGGGCGCACACGGCCGGGCGCAGGCGCCCTTCGCGACGCCAGCGCGCTCGGCGAAAGTGTGACGCTCAGTTGAGCCACAGCAGATAGCGCAGCTTGCGCTCGAACGTGTCCTCGCCACGATCGAGCTGCTGCTTCATCGCATCGAGGCGGCGGACCAGCGGCGAGGGCTTCATGGTCGGCTTGTAGCCGTTCCCGATCAGGCCGCGCAGCAGCTGATCGATGTGGTCGATCTTACCCGGCGCGTCGCCTCCGCCCTTGAGCAAGCTGAAGTCGATCACGATGTCCTTTGGCGAGCTCAACATCGCGCCGAGGTCGAGATAGACATCGGGCACCTTGTGCTCGGAATTCTTATCCCCGAGCCGCGCCACCTCCCGCAGGGAGATGCCCTCCTTGCTCTCCAGCATCCTTCGCACGTCGCCGACGACACCCGACCAGGTCGCATAGATCGAGTCGTCGATCGCGAGCGGGATCGGGTGACTGCGCTGGCGCGGGTTCGGCACCCACTCGCGGTCGTCGTCGGTCTCGGCGAGATACGCGGTGCGACAGCGCTCGGCGGCGGCAAGGCCGTTCAAGATCAGCTCGCGCGCGCGGGTGACGCGCTGCTTGTCGCCGAGCTTGATCGTCAGCTTGGTCGAATCCCCGTCGCCGAAGAACAGTTTGTCGAGATCGGACCATTGATACGACAGCACCAGCTCGACGAACGCGCGCTGGAAGCTGATCATCGCGCGCGCCCACTCGGCATCGCCGACGTCGAACTTGAACGTCGGGCGGCGGCGCGGATCGCCGTCGGGATACGACTCGCCCTTGTCGTCGAGCTCGATCTCCAGCATCTTGCGATCGCGCTCGTCGATCTGGCCCGAGTGGTTGTAGTCGCGCTCCCAGCACGCGATGCAGAGCTCGAGCGTGAAGCTCGGATCGGCAGCCACGATCGCGAGATCGCGATCGACCTCGACGAGCTTGTCGAGAAACTTCTGCCACGCCATGCGGCCACCGGCGTGATCGAGCAGCTTGAGGCTGAGGCCTTGCTGGAGGACCTTGCCCAGCTCCGACACCAGCTCGTGCGCGGCGAGCTGGTAGGTCGCGATCGCGCGGACCGCGGCGGCCTGCGCGCTCCGCGCATCCTTGGCGAGCGCGGTGGACGCTTCCTTGGTCGCCGACTCGAACTGACTCGCGCGGAGCGCGGCGATCGCCGGGGCGCTGTCCGCCGAGCGTTCCTGCGGGTTGCGCGTCGATGGGGTCGACCCACACGCCCCGACGCCACAGACCCCACCGACCCCACAGACAATGACGAGCGCGACAGTGACGATGGCCGAGGTCATGCGCGGAGCTTTACCCGACCTCGGGTCCGCGCCGCCGGCTTCACGCGATTTTCACGTCACGGATGCGCGGTGAGGAACCGGTCGAGCGCCTTGCTGAAGCCGGCAAAGTCGTCGTGCATCACGAAGTGGCGGGTCGGTAGCACCGCGATCTCGTGCTGCTTCACGGGCTTCATCTGCTCGCGGATCGCCTTCACGATCTTGCCATCGGCAAGGATCAGCAACGTCGGTGCCGTGACCTTGGCGAGCTGCGGCCGGAGATCCACGGTCGAGATCTCGTAAAATGCGTCGGCGTAGGCGCGCTGATCCGACTTCGTGACCGCGACGAGGATCGCCTCGTGCTCGCGCTTCTTCGGATCGCTGAACATCGGCGAGAACCGCTCGCGGATGGTCGCCGCGAACATCTTGGACGTCATCGTCTTGTACGCATCGCGCTTCGCTTTCGCGTACGGCACCATGTCGGGATCGCCGCCGCCGAGCGTCGGGCCACTATCGACCACGATCACGGGACCGATCAGATCCGGCGCGGCCTCGGCGATCCACAGCGCGACGAAGCCGCCCATGCTGTGGCCGACGATCACCGGCTTCACCAGCGCGTGCTGCTTGATGTACGCGATGACGTCGTCCTTGACCGCCGACGGGATCGGGCGATCGATCGGCTTGGCGCCTGCGAAGCCGGCGAGCGACAGCGTGTGGACCTCGTGCGTCTTACCGAGATGCGCGGCGGTCTGCGTCCATACCGAGCCCGGACAGCCGAGGCCGGGGATCAACAGGACCGCGCGTCCCTTGCCGGTGACCTCGGCGGTGAATGCCGGCGCAGCGGAGGCGATCGGCGCGGCGAGGACAACAGCGCACGCGACGATCAGGCGGAACATCTCGGACATGATAGCGCCCGCGATCGCGACCGTCGAATTCGTTCCCCGTCGGCGGATGCTTTACGCTCGCCCGCATGGATCCTGAAGGCCCCGTGGACGTCCACACCCTGGCTGATCGCGACGGCGATACCTGGCCGGCGGTCGCCCCGGTCGACACCCTCGACGCGACCTCGACGTCCCTGCTCCGCTTCAAGCTGGGCGCGATGCTGGGGCGCGGCGGGATGGGCGAGGTCATCTCGGCGCGCGACGACGTGATCGGCCGCGCCGTCGCGGTCAAGAAGCTGCGGACCGACAAGCCGTCACCCAAGGCGGTCGAGCGCTTCCTCCGCGAGGCCAAGATCCAGGGCCGCCTCGAGCACCCCGCCGTCGTGCCGGTGCACGAGCTGCACCACGACGAGCAAGGCCTCCCGTTCTTCGTGATGAAGCGGGTGACCGGCGTGACGCTGGCCGACGTGATCAAGCGGTTGTCGCTCGGCGATGTCGAGATGGGGAAGCGGTTCTCGCGGCGGCGGCTGCTGACCGCCTTCAGTGACGTCTGCCTCGCGATCGAGCTCGCGCACGCCAAGGGTGTCGTCCATCGCGATCTCAAGCCGGCGAACATCATCCTCGGCGACTACGGCGAGGTCTACGTCATCGACTGGGGCATCGCCCACGTGATGTCGAGCGCGATCGACTTCGCGGACGTCCACACCGTCGACGATCACATCATGCAGGACGGCATGATCCTCGGATCGCCGGGCTACATGTCCCCGGAGCAGATCCGCGTCGACCCCCACCTCGACGGACGCAGCGACGTCTACGCACTCGGCTGCATCCTGTTCGAGATCTTGACGCTACAGCCGCTTCGCGAATCCGGCATCGCGGGCATCGCCCTTGCGCTGATCAACACGGTGAGGGATCTGCGGCCGTCGATCCGCACGCCCGCGCAGGACATCCCGCCCGAGCTCGACGTGATCTGCGTGAAGGCGACGCAGCAGGATCGCGAGCGCCGCCATGCGTCCGCGCGCGAGCTCCACGACGCGATCCAGCAGTACCTCGATGGCGATCGCGACCTGGAGCTCCGCAAGGACCTCGCCGCCGTCGAGCTCGCCGATGCCCGCGCATCGCTGGCTCGTGGCAAGGCCGTCGAGCACCGGCGGGATGCGCTACGGGCCGCGTCCCGTGCGCTCGCACTCGATCCGACGAGCAAGGAGCCGGCGGATCTGGTCGGCCGCTTGATGCTCGAGCCACCCACCGAGGTGCCGCCCGAGGTCGCCGCTGCGCTCGATCGCGCCGACGACGACGCGCTGTGGGCCGCGCGCCGCCTGGTCGTGATGGCGGCGATCACGTACCTCGCGTTCTTGCCGATCCTCTACGTCATCGGGTTCTCCGATCCGTGGTTCCTCGTCGGCTGCGCCGTGGTCGCGGCGTCGATGTGGTTCTCCGCGGCGACCGCGAAGCGCGATCGCGTCTCCGTGATCGCGTACACCGGCCTGATCGGCAACTCGCTGATGACGCTGCTGTTCTCGATGGTGGCCACGCCGTTCTTCATCGCCCCGAGCCTGGGCGTGATCACGGCGATGTCGATCGCCACCCACCCGCGCGTCGCGAAGTCGTCGGTGCTGATCGGCGTGGTGTCGACCAGCGTGCTGTTGCCGTTGATCCTCGAGCTCGTCGGGGTGATGCCGCGAAGCATGACCGTGTCCGACGGCACGATCGCGCTCCACACCGCCGCACAGGGCCTCGACTACACGACGACGACGATCGCGTTGGTCCTCTACGTCCTGTCGCTGGTCGCGATGGCCGTGATCCTCGCGAAGTCACTGACCAGCGATCGCCGGCTCGCGCAGCGCACGGTGCAGATCCAGTCGTGGCAGCTGCGGCAGCTGATGCCGAGCTAACGCGTGCGCCCTCGCGCGCTGGTACGAAAACCTCCGAGCAGGACCTACAGGCACGCGCGATGCACCACTCACGATCATCTAAAGCCTGGCTTATAAAGCCGCTCGTCGCTGCCTGGGTTCGTGGACCCGCTAGGAGGCGACGGGCGGTTCTCTTTTTCGGGCTTTCCGCGTCGATCCTGGTCGGGTGCTGGACGTCGACGCCACAGCCGGTGCAAAAGCGACCGGTGACGCAGACTCCGAGCCCGGCCGCGCCGGATCCCGAATACCTCGCGACCGTGCGGATCGACGCTGCACCGACCGGAAAGAAGTTTCAGGGCGTGTGGCTCGAGCTCGGCGCCCAGAAGCGCTGGGTGATCGACTATCGCCCGACCGAGATCTGGCGTTCGTTCGAGAACGAAGCGGTGATCGTGACCGGGCACTGCTACGAGCCGCGCGGCCAAGCGTTCAATCAGCCTCACTTCAAGGTCGCGACGATGCGATTCGCTCGGGCACCCAGCCGCGCCGTGCCGTATCGCTCGCTCGGGCCTGAACAGTTGCTGCGTGGCGCATTCGTCGAGCACGTGTGGCCTGCGGGCACGCGCCGCGCTGGAGACGTCGAGCGTCAGTTCCGCGCGGACGATATTTCCTATGGCCTCGCCGGCGGAGCGGAACGCACGTCATCCGATCCCGTCGCGATCACCGCACGGCTCCTCGAACCCGATCCGACGTACTCCGCCACCACAGGCGCGCCCGTCGTGTTCGTGATCGCCGTGCATCCGCACGACCACGAGCCATCACCGGCCCCCGCCGCCGAGCCGTGTCCCTGAGTTGAGATAAGGTCGGCCCGTGCACCTCGCCTCGACGATCCACGGAACGCGTTACGTGTTCGGATCCGTGAAGGAAGTGCTCGCGAAGGCGAACCCGCCCAAGAGCGGCGACGATCTCGCGGGCGTGTCCGCGCGAGATGCGGTCGAGCGGGTCGCGGCGCGGGCAGTGCTCGCCGATCTGACGCTGCGCGAGCTGCGCGAGAACCCGGTGGTGCCGTACGAGATCGACGAGCTGACCCGCTTGGTCGAGGACGATCTCGACGATCAGGCGTATCGCGCCGTCGGTCATCTCACCGTCGGCCAGTTTCGCGAGTGGCTGCTCGACATCGACACCACCGGGCCGACGCTGCGTGCGGTGGCGCCGGGGTTGACGCCCGAGATGGTCGCGGCCGCCGCGAAGCTGATGTCGAACTTCGATCTGATGACGGTCGGCTCGAAGTGCCTCGTCGTCGTCCGGGCGAACAACACGCTCGGCTTGCCGGGCCGGCTGTCGTCGCGCTGTCAGCCAAATCATCCCACCGATGACGTGCAGGGCATCCTCGCGTCGATGCGCGAGGGACTGTCGTATGGCTGCGGCGATGCGGTGATCGGCATCAACCCGGCGACCGATACGCCGGAATCCACCGCAGAGATCCTGACCGCGATCGACGACGTGCTGAAGCGTAACGAAGTCCCGACCCAGCACTGCGTGCTCTCGCACGTGACGGTGCAGATGAAGGCGCTCGAGCGGCTGAGCTGTCCGATGGATCTGATGTTCCAGTCGATCGCCGGCAGCGAGGCCGCGAACAAGGCGTTCGGCATCTCGATCAAGCTGCTCGACGAAGCGTGGGCGATGATGAAAGAGAAGGGCTCGACGCGCGGTCCGAACCGGATGTACTTCGAGACCGGCCAGGGCTCGGCGCTGTCATCGCAGGCGAACCACGGCGCGGATCAAGTCACGATCGAAGCGCGCGCGTATGGGCTCGCGCGCCGCTACAAGCCGTTCCTGGTCAACACCGTGGTCGGCTTCATCGGGCCCGAGTATCTCGAGGATGGTCCGCAGATCTCGCGCGCCGCGCTCGAGGATCACTGCGTGGGCAAGCTGCTCGGCTTGCCGATGGGCTGCGACGCGTGCTTCACCTATCACGCGTCGATGAGCCAGGACGAGCTCGAGAGCCTCAAGGTGCTGCTCGGTGCCGCGGGCTGCACCTATCTGATGTCGATGCCGGTCGGCGACGACATCATGCTGAACTACCAGTCGACGAGCTATCACGACATCCCGACGGTCCGGCGCCTCCTCGGTAAACGCCCGACCCCGGAGTTCGACGCCTGGCTCGATGCAAGAGGGATCTGGCGGGGCGATGTGCCCGGACCCCGCTTTGGCGACGTCGCGGCTGTTCGATAAGTCACATTCCTCGCCGGTTCGAGAACATCCGCACACGGCGAGGACCCCGCGTCGCTGTCGTTGTGAATGCAAGTGATGCATTTTCAGCGAGACACGGGCGCAGGATTGTGGTGAAACCTCGCCTTCGCAAACCAGCGCCCACCCAGGAGCTCTACTCAAGATGAAGTTGCGCAATCTCTCCCTCGTTCTCTTCTTCGCCGCCTGTGGTGGTGGCAAGGATCCCGTTGTCATCGTCGACTCGCCCGGTAGCGACGGTGGTGGATTCTTCCCCAACAGCCGCAACGACATGGTGCTCGTGACGTTCCCGGAGGAGGGTTCGGGCCTGTCGTTCACGCCAGACGCGACGGACGAGCCCGACAACCAGGCCTCTCCGTTGTCGGTCAATGACCAGACAGGCGGCTTCAAGATCGAAGGCATTCACGACATCGCCGGCGATCGGTCGGACGAATACTTCGAGCGCGACACGTTCCTGATCTCGACGGCTGCAGGCGTCAACCAGCTCACGGTTCGCCTCCAGTGGGATGGCAACTCGTCGGACCACGACTACTTCTTGCTCGAGGAGCCGGCTGCCGGTGACACCGAGCCAGTGGCCGTGTCGTCGGGCACGCTGATCTCGAACGGCGTCGACATGATGGGCGCTGTGGCCCCCGAGTTCGCCACCTTCATCGTCGAGCCAAGCAAGAACTACTGGCTGTGGACCGGCGTCTATATGGAAAACGCAGCGCCGGGTGGCGAGCCCGTCCTGCCGTCGCCGTACGACTTCTCGGTCTTCGGCGACAGCGTCGCTCCGACGGACTTCGCAGGAAACTGCGACGTCAACGAAGCGGGCGAAGGCGCGAACGGCACCGCCGGCAACAACAACATCGTCGTGTTCGGCGGCACCGGCACCAAGCAGGCAGCCGGCGTCAACGTCGCGGCGGGTACCAGCGTCCTGGTCTGCGGCACGCTGAACTCCGGCCACTTCCTCGCGGACCCGGACGATGCCACGGTCGGCACGGATGACGTCGATACCTACGCGTTCAACATGGCGGTCGACGGTGACCTCCTCGTCACCATCATCGGCGAGACCGAAGCGGATCAGACGGCCATCCAGGCCCTCGCCGCGACCGGCTTGCTCGCAGTCGCGCTGTTCAACGAGCCGTGCACTCCGGCGGCCAATGCGACGTTGTGCCCGGACGTCGACACCGTCACCGCGGGCGTTCAGCCCCGGCCGCAGCAGTTCTTCGGGACCTCGGAAGTCGACTACTTCCGCACCCACGGCGTCACGGCGTTCCGCATGATCAAGACGTCGACCCCGAACTCGCAGAACACGGGGAACGCCGCGGACATCGTCGGCCCGTCGACCCTCGCGGTGTTCATGCAGTCGGACGCCCCGGGCGTCCTGACGGCCAACATCAAGTACCGCCTCCGGGTGACCGGCGATAACCGCAACACCCGCGCGCCGCGTATCGCGGGCGCTGCCAACGTCACCGAAGCGAACGACAACTAAGCGTTCGAGCTCTCTGTGACAGCGCCGGCTCGTTCGAGCCCGGCGCTTTTTCAGTTTCGGTGCGGTGCGGTGCGTGCGGGGACGAACGCTACGGCGCCGGAGGCTTGGGGGCCTGCTGGGCGGCGCGTGCCTTCGCCGCCTTCCGCTTCTCGGCCATCGCCTTCTTGGGGAA
>JACCYD010000090.1 GCA_013696695.1 Deltaproteobacteria bacterium
AGACTTCATCGACCTCGGCCAGACGATGGCGTTCGAGGTCCAGACCAGCGAAGGCGAATGCTCGGCGTGAACAAGGTTTACGCGCCTCGCGACGTCACGTTACAGCTCGGCTAACTCCAGGTCAGGCGCCGAAATTCGGGAGAAACCGAGGCGCGAATCGCGCGTATCGATCCCCATGACGAACCGGGGTTTCGTTCCGCGTGCGTGCGAGACTGCGGTGAGCGTGAGCGCGCTCGGTTCTAGCGACCAGCGCATTCGTCAACCTGCACCGACGGCACTCGGCCGCTATGTGCTGCTCGGCTTGCGCGGTCGTGGCGGCATGGGCTCGGTCTACGAGGCGCGCGATCCCGAGCTCGATCGCCGCGTCGCGATCAAGGTGGCGATTTCGGCATCGCGCGTCTCGGCGCCGACGACACCGGTGCGATCGCAGGGACGCCCGCCTATATGGCGCCCGAGCAGTTCTGCGGTGTGGCAACTCCGGCGAGCGATCAATACGCGTTCTGCGCCGCGTTGTGGGAAGTGCTCGCGCGCGAGCCGCTATTCGAGACCGCCTCACTACACGAGCCGCACCTCGATGCGCGCCGCTATCGTCCGCTGCCGCGACACCTGCGGGTGCCCTCGGAGATCGAGCGCGCGATCGAGCGCGGGCTGTCACCCGATCCCGAGGACCGGTTTCCGGCGATCACCGAGCTGCTGACTGCCCTGACACCCGCTCGCCGCACGTGGCGCATGGTCGGTGCCGGTGTCGCCCTCCTCGCGATCGCCGTCGGCGGCATGGAGCTGCGACGCGACTCCATGATCGCCGAGGCTGCCGTCGCGCCGGAGCCGGTAATCGCGCCTTCGAACCGCCCCGATCAGACGCAGATCCGCGCACTCACGCAGCTCGGTCCCGATGCTTGCGCCTACGCACCCGCGATCACCGGCGATCAGATCGTGTTCGATCGCACCGACGAGCACGCCGTCGATCTCTACGCGATCGCGCTCGCCGGAGGAACACCGCGCCAGCTCACCAGCGACGCGCCGTGGGAGTGGCGCGCGCAGCCGGGGCGCCGCGACGGCGAAGTGCTGCACTTGATCCACGATCCGAAGCGGCACGCGGGCGCTGCGATCGCGTTCCTCGATGTTGCCTCGGGCAAGAGCACGCGGGCTCTCGACACGCTCGCCAACGATGCGGTCGCGATCGGCGACGCCGTGTTCTACATCCCGAACAACCATCACGAGCTGCGCCGCTCCATCGCCGGCCGCGACGAGGTGTTTGCCGTGCCGCCGCGCAACGGTGACTTCGTCACGCTCGCAGCATCGCCAACGGGTGATCGCCTCGCCACGCAGGGACGAGATCAGCTGTGCACGATCGACACCGCGACCGGCGAGCGCGACTGCTTCCCGGTGCGCGCGACGAGCCGGCCGGCATTCGGCGTCGATGGGCGCGCTCTCTACTATTCCGGCCGCGATGGCATCCACCGGATCGATCTGCGAGATCGCCGCGACGAGCTGATCCTGCCGGAGGCGCTCGCCGGTGGCGGACTCGCAGTCGCCCGCGATGGATCGACGCTGATCTACTCGGCATGCGGCGCGCATGCGCGGCTCGTCGAATACGGCGCGTCACAGCGCGTCCTCGTCGACGGCCCGAGTGTGATGTTCCCGGCGACCTCGAGACAGGGCGACCTCGCGTGGGTCCAATTGCAACGTGGCGCGATGGTGCTGATGCTGCGCACCGTCGACGGTCGCCAGATCCAGCTGACGCACCCGGATCTCGGCAACGTCTACTCGCCGGCGTTCTCGCCCGATGGCGAGAGGCTGACGTTCGCCGTCGCCGGCACGCACCCCGGCATTCACGTCATCCGGCGAGCGAGCGGATCCGCGCCGACCTCGACCATGTTCGCCGAGAGCATCGCGCAACGGCTGACCGACGACGCGACCGACCAGCGTCCGATCTGGACGACGACCGACACCATCGTGTTCACGCGCACCGACGGTCGCACGCCAGCCACCTATGCGATCCCGAGCGATGGCGGGACGTCACGCAAGCTCGCGGTCGGGCGGACCGTGATCGGCAGCCGCGGCGCCGAGGTGCTCGTTCGCAGCGAGCGCGCGATGTACTGGCTCGACACGGTGACCGGCGTCGAGCGCCCCGGACCTGGGACGAGCCGGAGCGCGACGTTCCGCACGCTGTCACCGAACGGTGACTGGATGACGTTCTCCATCGGTGGCGCGGTCGGACACATGCTCTGGCGACAGCGCACCACACCGGGCGCGCGAGCGGAGCGCGTGGCCGAGCTTCCCACCGGGCAAACCATCAGGGAGCTCGCGATCACCGACGATGGCTGCGTTCTCGGAACGCCGTCGTCGTGGTCCGGAGACTTGTTCGCGGTGCCCGCGCCGACCGGTACACGCTTCTAGCGCGACGTCTTCACGATCGGGCGGGTCGCGTTGAAGATGATCCCGAACAGGCCCGCCGCAACGAGCATGGCACCGGCCAGCAAGACGCCCGAAACCGGCGGCTCGTAGGGCTCGGCGGCGGTCATCGTCAGCCCGGCGTCCGGCTTGCTCGACGTCAGATCGGCCGCGATCGCAGCACCACCGCCGAGAATCAGCACGGTGTCGCCGACGTAGGCCCAGCGCTTGGCCGAGCGGTTGTAGCCGAAACACCCCGTGGCAAACGCCACGACGGTGAGGAGCGCGAGCACCCGCATCGCGTCGATCGTACCAGAGCGCCCCGGGACCATGCGAAAGGCCTCCGACGGGATTTCAGTTTTCGGCGGTTTTCGCGATGCTGCCCGCGATGTCGAGCGAGAGCGCCCCCGTGCCTGCACGGTCACCGCTGTTGCCGATGTTCCTGATCGTGCTGGTCGACGTGCTCGGCTTCACGATCGTGATCCCGCTGCTCGCGTATTACGCCGAGGCGTTCGGAGCCTCGCCGCTGATCGCCACGACGCTGGTCAGCGTGTACGCCGTGTGCTCGCTGATCTCGACGCCGATCATCGGCAAGCTCTCCGATCAATACGGTCGCAAGCCGCTGCTGATGTACAGCCAGGCCGGCACCTGCGCCGGCTTCCTCGTCCTCGCGTTCTCGAGCTCGCTGTGGATGGTGTTTATCGGTCGCATCCTGCCGGGCCTGTCGGCCGGCAATCTGTCGATCGCGCAGGCGTACATCTCGGATCACACCGCGCCGGAGAATCGAGCGAAGGCGTTCGGCGTGATCGGCGTGGCGTTCGGCTTCGGCTTCCTGTTCGGTCCCGCGCTCGGCGGCTTTCTCGGCGACTACGTGCTCGATGCGCCGTTCCACTGCGAGATCTCGTTCCTCGTCGCTGCCGCCCTCTCGGCGCTGTCGATCTTCTGCACGTACGTCCTGTTGCCGAAACACGAGAAGCCGGTCGCCGAGAACGAGGTCGTCGGGCCCGGTGGCCGCCGGCCGAGCGCGTTCGACTGGCGCGTCTACGCCGAGTACTTCGGCCGGCCAGAGCTGCGCAGGCTCTACGTGCAGTTCTTCCTGTTCTCGTTCGGGTTCTCGCTGTTCTTCAGCGGCTTCGCCCTGTTCGCCGAGCACAACGACAACCTCCGCTGGTCGCACAGCGAGGTCGGCTGGTTGTTCACCTACTCCGGCTTCCTCGGCATCATCTTGCAGGGCGGCCTGCTCGGGCGGATGGTGAAGAAGCTCGGCGAGCTCAAGCTCACCGTGTTCGCGTTCGTCGCCGCTACCATCGCGTACAGCGTCATCGCGTTTGCCGCCGACTGGAGGTGGCTCGTCGTCGGCGCCACGATCTCGACGTTCGGCCACGGTGTGCTGCGTCCGGTGCTGACCAGCCGGCTCACGCAGGCCGTCGGTCGCCACGAACAAGGCGTCGTGATCGGCATCTCCGGCTCGCTCGGCTCGGTCGCCATGGCGCTCGCGCCACCAACCGGCGGCTTGATGCTCGACAGTCACCAGGTGGTGATCTGGGGCCTGATCCCTGCGGGGGTCAGTCTGCTCGGCTTGATCGTCACGCTCCTGTGGTCGGGAGTGACGCCGCAGAACCCGGACTTGCCAGCGGCACGTGTCCATTCCGACCCATGACGAGCAGCTCGCCGCGTGCAAGGTGCTTGACTCGATCGCCCGAAGCTCGCCGGGGCGTTCACGTCGCTTCCAGATCGCGGTGACGTGATCGTCCCGTTGAACGATCAGAAGTCGGACGTCAGCGGAGCCGGGCGAGCCCGCGATCGCACATCCTCGTCACCGCCGTCTTCCTCTTCTTCCTCGTCTTCCTCCTCGTCATCGTCATCGTCATCGTCTTCGTCGTCTTCGTCGCATCCAACATCTCCCTCGATGTTGGTCTGCGGAACAGCGGAGCTCTTCTCGTCAGGCTCGTCGGACTCACCGGCGTCATCGTCGCCGTCCTCGCCGTCCTCGCCGTCCTCGCCGTCCTCGCCTTCCATCTCCTCGTCATCGCCGCACTGATTGTTGTCTTCATCCATCTCGTCAGCGCCGCCCTGACCATCACCATCATCATCGACACACATTCCGTCGGGATCGGTGTCGCCGGTGCAGTTGAAGATGAACGGGGTCGCGGTCGGATCACCGACAAAGCGAACCGCACCGAGATCGATCTCGGCGACGGCGCGATGAATGCGGAACGTCCGATCGATCACGCCGGTCGCGCGCGGGAACACGAGCTGGGACCGCGCGATGCCGCCGCCCATGAACACGATGCGATAGCTCTCTCCCGCCGGCGCCTGAAGCACGAAGAGCCCATCGGCCGCGACCGGGATCTCCGAGAACACGCGGTTCTCACCATCAATCAGGCGGACCGCCTCGATCACCGACGTGAACGTGGAGTGGTCCACGCGACCCGAGATCTGTTGAACGGGGACGTTGTCGCCGCAGGCGACCAAGAACGTCGGCGCGAGGACGAACAGCAGGGTGGAACGCATGGCCAAGCTCCCTAACAAGGTGAGGAATCATGTGAACACGTTCGGGCCGATCTTGAAATGTACGATTGCTGCACGACGCGAGGTCCCGGGTAGGTCGAACAGCCTTGGCGGGGCGGCACTCGACGACCAGTCGCCTCGTTCTCGACCTCGCGATTAGCGTGTACATTCCGCCGCATGACGAGTCGGATGTGGATCGTTCCAGCGCTGCTGGTGGGTGGTGTTGTCGCGTATCAGCTCTCGGGTTGCCTGAACAAGGATCCCGATCAGAAGCTCGCGGATCGCTTCGACGACCTCTGCGAGATCGCCGCCGACAACGTCGAGACACCCGAGACGGGCGTCCGCAAGCTCGGCCGCTACCTCGGCAGCCACACCGACGACATCCTCGGTGACCTTGGCGGTACGATCCAGCTGATCGAGCGCATCGACAACGACGACGCGCACGATGCCCGCGCGCAGATCGCGCGCGAGCGCATCGGCAAGCCGCTCCGCGAGTGCGAGCAGACCTGGATGGAGTTTTTCGAGGCCGTCGAGGCGGATCCCGAGGCCGACGCCCTGCTCGAGCGCGGTGTCGCGCGGCTCGGGCGCACGCTCGAGATCATCTTCGGCGAAGACAAGACGGTCGACTTCAAGCACCTGCCCGTCGATCTGATGCGCCGCTTCGAGTAGCGAGCTCTCCAACAGCTGACCGAGCCCTTGGTTCACCGTCACGTCGAGCTCGGGTTGCGAGGCGCGTTAGCGTCGGGTCTTCGCCGGCTTCGCTTTCGCCTTGGTCGACGTTGCCTTCGCCTTGGTCGGCTTTGCCTTCACCTTCGTCGGCGTCGGCGTCGGCGTCGGTTTCGCTTGCGGCTTCGCCTTCGCCTGCGGCTTCGCCTTCGCCTGCGGCTTCTTTTTCGCCTTGGGCTTCGACGTGGGCTTCGACTTGTTCACCTCGATCGCGGCGACCGAGTAGACCAGTGCGTCGAAGCCTTCATTACCGAAGTCCATGCCGTTGACCGCCCACGTCCCATTCTCGTGCATCAACATCGCTGCCGCGGTCTTGCGGATCGCGCACTGGTCGAGCACCACCTCGTCGAGGATGTAGTCCTCGATGCCGCCACCCACGCCGTCGAGCAGGTGATCGAAGACCTCGAGTGGCGGCACCGCCTTCAGGCGCGTGATCTCGAACATATTGGTGGTGGCCGGCCACGGCTGCGGGTTGTCGTAGTTGGGGAT
>JACCYD010000119.1 GCA_013696695.1 Deltaproteobacteria bacterium
CCGTTGACTAGAACCCTTGTAGTTTCACGGTCCCGCCGTCGATCAGATCAAGACCAAGCACGGCGTCAAGGAGTAGGTTTCCCGCGGTTGAACCGCGGCCGCGGCAGCTCGCCGCGAGCGAGATCGACGGGTTAGCCCGACGTTCGAGAACACCACTTGGCGGGCGCGTGGCTTCGGGCAGAGTTAGCCATGGGCCGTCGGCATGTCCGCGACTGCGAAGCCTGTCTGACCGATCCGGTCATGCGGTGTGGACGGTGCACGACGACGTGCTGCGAGGAGCACGCGCTCCCGATGGGCGTGCGCTGCGAACGCTGCGAGCGCGACTGGAGCGATGAAGCACCGACGCGACGCGCGGTGAAGTTGATCTTCGTGCCGACCTTCGGACTCCTCGCGGGTGGCCTGCTGTTCGGTCTGCTGATGCCGGTCTCGATCGGCGGTGTGATCGGCGCGGTGGTGATGGCCGCGATCGCGTGCACCGTCGCGGTCGGTGCAGGTGCCGGCGCGTGTCAGCTCGTCGATCGCAACGCACGCGCGCTGTTCCTGCGCGAACGCGCCGGCGGGTTACCATCGGCTCGCTTGCTGACATCACCGAAGCGATAACCCTCGGGGTTATTGGCGCCGAAGCGGTGATCCAAGCGTCCTGGCGAGCTTGGGCGCGAGGTCACCCTTCGGCATCACCTCGACGCGATCGAGCTCGAGCCAGCTCGCCATCGCACGCAGCTCGGCCGCGAGCGCCGTCGCGGTGGCGCCGGGTGCTTTCGGTTCGGCGTGCGCGGCTTGCACCCGCAAGACCTTGGCCTCGCGATCCGCCTTGAGATCGACGCGCGCGACCAACGCGTCGCCGAGCAGGAACGGCAACACGTAATAGCCGTGCACGCGCTTGTCGGCCGGCGTGTAGAGCTCGATCCGGAAGCGCATGCCGAACATCCGCTCGGTCCGCTCGCGGAACCACACCAGCGAATCGAACGGCGACAGCAGCGCGCCGCGCGCGGGATCGATCGCTACGACGCGCGCATCGCGATGGCGATACGCCGGCTTCGACCAGCCGGCGACCTCGACGCGCTCGATCACGCCTTCCTCCTCGAGCTCCGCGATCGCGGTGCGCGCCAGCGCGAGTGGGATCCGGAAGTAGTCGCGCAGATCGTTCGCGGTACCGATGCCCACCGCCGCCGCCGCCTTCGCGATCAGCGCACGCACCGCATCGCTCTCGCTGGGCGTTGGCATCGCGAGGACCTCCGGCGGCAGCACCCGCTCCGGGAGGTCGTAGGTGCGCTCGAAGCCGCGGCGTCGCCCGAGAGTGAGCTGCCCGCGCGCGGAAGCCGTCACCTGCCCGCTCCAGAACAACCACTCGATCGCGATCTTCGCGTCCGACCACTCCCACCAGCCCTTTTTGGGTTGCCGGGGGATCGTCTCGAGCTCGCCGACGCGTAGCGGGCCACGCTCGCGTACCGCGCCGAGCACCTTCGCGACAAACGCGCGCCGCTTTCGCATCTCGCGAATCCGCGTCCAGGCATCGCTTCCCGCGCGCGCCATCCGCCACCGCAGCAGTGGCTGCATCGCGACTGGCAACAACGACGCCTCGTGACCCCAGTATTCGAACAGCGTGCGTGGCGCGTCGTGGCTCATGCGATCGAGCGAGGCTCGATCGTAGGCACCGAGTCGGCTCCACAGCGGCAGATAGTGCGAGCGCTGGAGCACGTTGACGGAGTCGATCTGGAGGACTCCGAGGCGGGCGATGGCCGCGCGGATGGCGGCCGGGGTGGTGCGAGCAGGAGCAGGAGCGGGACGAAAACCGGCGAGACCTTGCGCGGCGATCGCGATCGACCGCGCGTCCGCTGCGTTCAGTGACCGCCCCACTGCGATTTGAGGAAGAACACCAACCCGATGATGATCGCGATCGCGATCACGAAGGTGTGGATCACGTAATTCTGGGGCATCTTCGCGCTCACGAGGCCCACCCTACAACAATGCGGGCTCGGCCGAAATGCGACGATCTGTCATCGTTCATCGTGCTCCACACCGTTATCCGGCGCGGTAGGGATGCGGGCTCGGCGGTCGCGGCTGCCGCCGGGCCTTGAAGCTGGTCTCGTCGACCAGCTCGACCAGCGCGTGGAGCGTGTCGTGATCGCGATCGATCGCGACCGCGAAGTAGTGGCGGTCCCCACCCAGCTCCATGCATAGCGACCCGAACCACGGCTTGCCGCGCGGCGGCGGCAGCACCCCGATCATCACGCCGAGCCGGCGAACCAAGGGTGTGCGCAGCACCTCGGGCACCGCGAGCTCCTCGTGCCACGCGCCCTCGAACCACAATTGCACGCTGCCGCCATTGGGCACCTGGATGATGCGCACGTGAGTCGCTTGCGACTTCACCGCCTTGAGGAGGAACGCGTTGACGAGCGTCTCGACCGGCGTCGCTGCCATCAGGTCGGCAGCCCGAGCGCTTCGCGGATCTCGCCGACCACCATGTCCGCGAGCTTCGCGATCTGTTGCTCGCCCTCCTCCACCGTCGCCGCGGCAGGATTTCCGGCATACGCGAGCTCCATCCCCATCGCCGCGAACGTGGTGATGCCCGCCGACAGCTTCTCCGACAGCGAGATCGGGACGGGCTGCAGCACCGCGCGCATCGCTTCGTCGACCATCTCTGGCGCCGCCGCCATCATGATCGACGTCTCGTACTGACCGGCGTGGCACGCGCCGCTCTTGAACTCGGCCGACAGCGTGCGCGCCCACTTGCGGGTCAGCGGACACGCGACGCTCACCTTACCTTCACGCCCGGCGAGCACCGCGCGGATCGCCGCATCGTGTGCGGGCTCGAGGTGGTTGTTGACGAGGCAGACGTGGCGCATGCCCTGCGCGAGGAGGCCATCGCAGACCGCGGCCGTGTACGCGGTGAGCACGTCGGCGGGCACGCTGACCGCGCCGGGAAACCCGGTGGCGCACTCGGTGACGCCGTAGCTGATCGCCGGCGCGATCACGCCGACCAGCGGGCCTCGCTTGTCGAGCAGCTCGCAGGCCTTCACACACGCGGCCGCGGAGATCACGACGTCGGTGCCGAGCCCGAGGTGCGGACCGTGTGGCTCGGTCGAGCCGATCGGCACGAGCGCGACGAGCGCACGCTTCTTCGGCTCCGCGGTGAGCAGCGTGTGCAAGGTCGCCGTGGTGTGGCGAGCGAGGAACTTCGAACCGGTGGTCATCGATCGGTCAGCTCTCCGCGCTTGTCGCGCTCGAGGAGCAGCTTCTTGTCCACCTTGCCACGATCGTTCTTCGGAAGGTCGTCGACGAACACCACCCAGCGCGGATACTTGTGCTTCGACAGCCGCGCCTGGACATGCGCCTTGAGCTCCTCGGCGAGGGCCTCGCGATCGCGGTCACGGGCGTCGGGCCGGAGCACGACGACCGCCTTCGGCTTGGTCAGGCCGTGGTCATCGCCGGGGATGACGGCGACCTGCGAGACCGCATCGTGACCGAGCAAGCAGTCCTCGACCTCGCGCGGCGCGACGAAGATCCCGCCGACCTTGAACAGGTCGTCGGAGCGCCCCGCGAACCACAGGTAGCCGCGCTCGTCGATGTGGAACAGATCGCCGGTCCGGCACCAGTGCCCGTGGAACGTCCGCCAGCTC
>JACCYD010000180.1 GCA_013696695.1 Deltaproteobacteria bacterium
GCGTTGACGAGCCCACCTCCAGCCCCACTGGCAGCACTCGCCACCGCAGACGGCAATCGCTCCTTCGACGACGGCGTCACCGGCGCGGCGAGCGTGTCGTCGGTACCGAACGGCGCGGGCGCAGCGCCACGCTCGGTCCGGTTGCCGTCATCGTTCCCCATCGGTCGTCCCGAGGATACTCCTGCGGTACCGCCGGCGGATGCTCGCGCCCTCGCGATCGCCACGTCGGCGAAGCAGTTTCGATGCTCACAATTGTTTCGGCTTGTCGATCGCGGATCGGGCGTGCCATGCATCTCGCGTGAGTGTCCTGTTAGCTGCCGGCGTCCTGACGGTCACGTGGTGTCTGTTGCTGGTGTACGTGGCTCGCATCGCCCAGAGCCGCGGTCGAAGCATCGTGGTGTGGACGCTGATCGCCGCCGGTGCCGGAGTGCTCGGGACGGTGACGGGATTCTTGCTGATGGACAAGATGATCGGTGCCACCAGCGAGGTCGATCCGAGCATGCTGGTCACGGCCGTCGCGATCTTCATGCCGCTGATCCTGTTGATCGTGCCGATGGTGGTGGTCGGCTCCATGGTCCAGCGCGAGCCGATCAAGATCACCGCGCACGGCTCGTGGCCCGTCGCATTTCTCGGCAAGGGCGATGGTTCGATCGCCGTCGATGGCGGGCAGATTCGCGTCGACATGGCCAACACCACGCGCGTGCTCGCGCCGCAGCAGCTCCAGCGCGTCGAGGCCGATGGCGAATGCGTCCGCCTCACGCTCGCCGACGAGGAGCTCGTCGTGCTGCCGATGGGCAAGCCCGCCACGCCCGCGGGCCGGCGACAGCAGAGCCTGGTGCTCGCCAAGCGGCTGCGCCACGCAAACTCGCTACACTAACGGCGATGCCGCCGCGCCTGATCGTGATCGTCGGACCGACCGGCGCGGGCAAGACGCGGTTGTCGCTGATGATCGGCGAGCATGTCGGCGGCGAAGTGGTGTCCGCCGATTCTCAGCAAGTCTACAGCGGCATGGACATCGGCACCGGCAAGGTGACCGTCGACGAGCGCGCACGCGTGCCGCATCACCTGCTCGACGTCGTGCGTCCCGACCAGGAGATGACCGCGCAACGGTTCGTCGAGCTCGCCGATCGCGCGATCGAGGAGATCGCGGCGCGGGGCAGGGCGGTGATCGTGTGCGGCGGCACCGGCCTCTACGTGCGGTCGCTGTTGCTCGGCTTGTTCGCAGGGCCACCGGCGGATCTCGAGGTCCGTGCGGCGCTGACGGCGATCGCGCGCGAGCAGGGCGTCGCCGCATTGCACGCCGAGCTCGCGCGCATCGATCCCGCCGCTGCGGCGAAGATCGATCGCAACGACGAGAAGCGGATCGTCCGCGCGCTCGAGGTGTTCCGGTTGACCGGCGAGCCGATGAGCGCGCACCAGGCGCGGCACGATCACAAGACGCTGCCGCGCCGCTACGACGCGCAGGTGATCGGGCTGTCCCCCGAGCGCGAAGTGCTGTATCGCAACATCGATACGCGCGTCGATCAGATGATCGCCGCGGGCTTCGAGGGCGAGGTCGAGACCCTGCGCGCCGCGGGATTCGCGCCGCCGATGCGATCACAGCAGGCGATCGGCTACGCCGAGCTCCACGATGCCGCCGACGGCAAGGTCGAGCGCGCGCGGGCGATCGAGCTGATCAAGCGCAACTCGCGTCACTACGCCCGCCGCCAGCTGTCGTGGTATCGCGGCGATGCGACGATCGCGTGGAACACCGACGCCGCGGCGGTCGACCTCGCAGCCCTCGCCACATGGCTCGCGAGATGACCCCAAGCGGGCGGATCTGTTTGGAACACTAGGCGTTGACCGCCCGGGCGCGCCGCAGTACCAAGCAAGGCCGACTCCCATGCTGGAACCTGCGCAGCTCAGCGACCGGATGATCCTCGAGTTCGAGCGTCCGATCATCGACCTCGAGAAGAAGATCAGCGAGCTCCGTGGCCTGTCCACCGAGGCCGTTGACTTCTCCTCGGAGATTCGCAAGCTCGAGCAGAAGTCTCGCAAGCTCCAGAAGGAAATCTTCGCGGACCTGACGGCGCAGCAGAAGGTCCAGCTCGCGCGACATCCGGCGCGGCCGTACATGCTCGATTACGTCAATCTGTTGATGGACGACTTCATCGAGCTGCACGGCGATCGCAGCTTCCATGACGACGCCGCGATCATCGGCGGCATGGCGCAGTTCGACGAGTGGGAAGTCCTCGTGCTCGGCCATCAGAAGGGCCGTAACACGAAGGACAACATGCATCGAAACTTCGGGATGGCGCGCCCGGAGGGTTATCGCAAGGCCACGCGGTTGATGCGGCTCGCGTCGCGCTACAAGCGCCCGATCATTTGCTTTATCGACACCCCGGGCGCGTATCCCGGCCTCGGCGCCGAAGAGCGCGGCCAGGCCGAGGCGATCGCGAAGGCGCTCCAGGTGATGGCCAGCCTCGAGTGTCCGATGATCAGCGTCGTGATCGGCGAGGGCGGCTCCGGTGGCGCGCTCGCCCTCGGCGTGACAGATCGAATCCTGATGCTCGAGTTTTCGATCTACTCGGTGATCTCGCCCGAGGGCTGCGCCTCGATCCTGTGGCGCGATCCGGCCAAGATCGGCGAGGCCGCGACGCAGCTCAAGCTGACCGCGCCCGACCTCACGCATCTCGGCATCTGCGACGAGATCATTCAGGAGGCGCCGGGCGGGGCGCATCGCAATGCTGCGGTCACCGCCGCGAAGCTGCGGCGCGCGCTCAAGCAGCACTTGCGCGAGCTGGTCGATCTGCCGACGAACGAGCTCGTCGAGCGGCGCTATCAGAAGTTTCGCAAGATGGGCGCCTTCGTCGAGCAGCCGGCCTAGCCATGTTCTACGAGTACGCGCTGATCTCCGTCGTCATCGCGAGCGGCTACTGGGGCTATTACTTCCTGCGGCATCAGCCGCACGGCACGCTGACGTTCGGGATGATGCAGCTGACGGCCGCCGCGATGGCAGGCCTCGGTTTGCTCGGCCGCTCGTACGAGCAACCGATCCTTGGCGCGTGCGGCGCGATTGGTCTTGGAGGTGGCGCTTGTCTGCTCGTGATCGGCCCACTCGCGCGAGGCGCGGCTCGTCGGTTCGCCGCGTCGGAGCGCGTCGCGATCGCCAGTCGGTTGCTCGACCTTGCCGAGCTCCTCGCGCCCGGCTCTGGCGTCGCCGAGGAGAAGGCGCTGCTCGCGGCGATGAAGGAGATCCGCGAAGGTCGCGTCGAGCCCACCGTCAACGCGCTGATCGCGGCGAAGCATCAGGTGCCTGCCGATGCCGGTGCACGTCAGGCGATCGACGAGCGCATCGCGATGCTCTATCTCGCCGCGTATCGCTGGCGCGACGCGATCGACTACGCGGAGCAACACCTGATCCCCAACACGCGCGACCGCGCCCTCGACGGCATGTCGCTGCGGGACGTGCTCGGCATCGCACCGCCGGTGTGGATCGAGCTGCTCGGCGCGTACGGACGCACCGGCGATCTCGATCAGGCGGCGCGGATGATGGCGCGCCTCGAAGACGCGTGCACCGGCCGCGAGGATGCATCGCTGTGGCTGCATCGCGGCCGCATGGTGTTCCTCGCGCTCGCCGGTCGGCCAGACGCCGTGCGCACGCTCGTCGATCCGCGGCGGTCGCGGCACATGACGCCCGCGGCGCGCACGTACTGGGTCGCGGTGGCGCTGCAGCACCACGGCGATCTCGAGGCGGCAGGGGTGGAGTTCCAGCGTGCGCGCTCGCGATCGCGGGGTCGCCCGCGCGATCTGATCGACGAAGCGATCGCGCGCCTCCCCGCCACCAACGCGGCGCAGCTGTCGCCGGTGGCCACCGAGGTGGTCGCCAAGGTCGAGGCCGCGCCACCGCCGCCACCGATTCGCCTCCCGAAGTCCCACCTGCCGTGGGCGACCTACGCGATCACGGCCTCGGTGCTCGGCGTCGCCGGGTTGATCGCGCTGCTGGTCGGGCCGTCGAGCGATCCGGGTGTGCTCCTGCGATCCGGTGCGATGGTGCGCGGCCGCGTCGACGACGGCGAGTGGTGGCGCCTGATCTCGTGCGTGTTCGTCCACGTCGGGCCGGTGCACCTGATCGTCAACGCGATCGGCGTCTACTTCCTCGGCAAGGTGCTCGAGGAGATCTTCGGCACGTCGCGCACGATCGCGATCTACCTCGGCGCCGGGCTCGCCGGTGCCGTGGCGAGCTATCTGGCATCGCCGATCGGCGTCTCGGCCGGCGCGTCGGGTGCGATCTTCGGCGTGCTCGGTGCGGCGTTCATCGAGCTCACGCTGCACCGCGGTCGCTATCGCGCGGCATGGAAGCGCGGCATGTGGGGCGGGCTGCTGGTCGTCACCATCGCGCAGGCCGGCATCGGGTTTCTCTATCCGGTGATCGATCAGTGGGCGCACGGCGCCGGGCTGGTCGCCGGCGTGCTGCTCGGGACGCTGCTGTCACCGAGCGTGCGCTGGGCGCGCGTCGGCGCGATCGCCGGTCACGTGATCGCGGTCGCGGGCGTCGTGGTCGTGGCGATCGTCGCGGTGCAAATCGCGCGCACGTCGATCGCGGACAGCCTCGCGCGGCCGGCGCTCGTCCGTTATGACCTCGACGACATGGCGGTGACCGCGCCCGCGGGCTGGGCCGAGGGACGCCGCAGCATCGAACCGACGACGCGGCTGCGCACGACCGAGCTGGTCGATCCCGACAATCTCGTCATCATCGTCGTCGCCCACACGCCATCGATCGACACCACCGTCACGCTCGGCGAGTGGGTCAGCTACAGC
>JACCYD010000215.1 GCA_013696695.1 Deltaproteobacteria bacterium
TTGTAGTCGATGAGCACGCCGCGGCGCTCCTCCTTCGCCCACTTCGACGTGGCGATCGCCGGCGCGCGACGCTCGACCTCGCGGGCGAAGGCGAGCGCGGCGCGCCGCACCTCGGTGAACGGCCACTCCGCTGCGGTGCGCACCCAGATGTGAATGCCGCGCGAGCCGCTGGTCTTCGGCCAGCCGATCAAGCCGAGCTCGTCGAGCACGGTCCTCGCCACCTGCGCGACCTCGACGATCTGCGCCCATGCAATGCCGGGCACTGGATCGAGATCGATCCGGAGCTCGTCGGGACGATCGAGATCATTTGCGCGCACCGCGTGTGGATTGAGATCGATGCAGCCGAGATTGATCACCCACGCGAGCTGCGCCGACGTGTTGACCACGCACTCCTCGGCGCTGCGGCCCGACGGATAATGAAATGTCGCGGTCTCGATCCACGGCGGGCGCTTCTCGGCGACCCGCTTCTGGAAGAACGGCTCGGCCGAGATGCCATGGACGAATCGCTTGAGCACCATCGGCCGGCGGGCGACGCCGCGGATCGCGCCCTCCGCGACGGCGAGGTAATAGCGAACCAGGTCGAGCTTGGTGATCCCGGCGTCGGGGAAATACAGCTTGTCAGGATTCGTCACCGTGACCTCGTGGCCAGCGAGCTCCAGGGTCTTGGTAGGCGATCTCATCGGCGGCTCGCGAGGACATCTTCGCACCGAGCCGTTCCCAGGGGACGTGTTCGTGTCGCAGCGCGTGGCGTCAGATCGCGCGCCGCGACCGCTTGCGTGATCGGGGTGGCTGCCCCAAGGTTGGCAACCCATGTCGTCGGCCGGTCCTGGACCACGTGGAGCGGTCGCCGCCCTGGTCACGCTCGCGTTGCCGATGGTGCTCGCGCGCGCGACGCAGGCCGTCGACATGTTCGCCGACGCGATCCAGGTCGAGCACCTCGGCTCCGGTTCGCTCGCGGCAGTGGCGACCGGTGGGCTCAACGTGATCGGTCTCGACATCCTGCCGATCGGCATGGTGTTCATCGTCCAGAGCTTCGTCGCGCAGCTGGTCGGCCGCGGCGATCGCGACGACACGCCGCGCTTCGCGTGGTACGGGCTCGCGATCGCGGCGGTGTCCGGCGTGCTCGCGCTCGCGCTGATCCCGGCCCTCGACTTCATGATGTCGTACTCCGAGTACTCGCCGGCGGTACGCGACCAGATGATCGACTACATGGCGATCCGCATGTACTCGGTTGCCGCGCTCGTCGGTGTCGAGGCGCTCGGCAACTGGTACGGCGGGCTCGGCAACACGTGGATGTCGATGATCGCGGGCGTCATCGCGATGGTCACCAACATCTTCGTCAACTGGCTGTTGATCGACGGCAACCTCGGCGCGCCGGCGCTTGGCGTCGAGGGCGCCGCGTGGTCGAGCGTGATCGCGAGCTATCTCGCGTTCGCGTTCCTCGCGGTCATGTTCTGGCGCCGCATGGGCGGCGCGCCGAAGGCGCGGGCCACCGGCTTCTCGCTAGCGGAGCTGAAGCGCGTGGTGAGGTTCGGGCTGCCGAACGGCATGAACTGGTTCCTCGAGTTCGCCGCGTTCCAGGTGTTCGTCAACGGCATGCTCGCCGGGCTCGGTGACGATGTGGTGGCCGCGCTCAACGTCGTGCTCGCGGTAAACTCGGTCGCCTTCATGCCCGCGTTCGGGCTCGCCAGTGCGGGCGCGATCCTCGCCGGGCAATCGATCGGAGCGGGCGCACGCGACGAGGTCTGGCGATACGTCAAGATCACGCTGACGATCACGGCGGTGTGGATGATGGCGATCGGCGCGCTGTACCTGCTGTTCCCGAGCACGCTGCTTCGCCTGTTCGACTCCCAGGGCACGTCCGAGATCGTCGCGCTCGGGAGCACCATGCTGGTCATCTCCGCCGGCTGGCAGCTGTTCGATGCGATCGCGATGACGCTGTCCGAAACGCTGCGCGCCGCGGGCGACACGTTCTGGACGGCCGCAGCCCGGCTCGTCCTCGCGTGGGCGGTGTTCGTGCCGGCGGCGTACCTCGTCGTCGACAACGGCGGCGGTCCGATCGGCGCGATGATCTGCGTCGCGGGGTACGTCGCGCTGCTCGCGCTCGCCCTCGCCTATCGCTTCAAGTCCGGAGCGTGGAAGACCATCGAGCTGATCGAGCCGAAGCTCGTGTGATCAGCTCAGCGGGAACGGCTTCTCGCCGGTGATCGTCGCGGCGCTCATGCCAGCCGGATTGTCGGCCGGAATCGTGAACGACGCGGTGCGCTTGATCCCGGGCGCGTTGGTCGAGCCCGCGCCGACGGGCCGATTGATCGTGATCAGATCCGCGGTGACCTCGGCTTCGGTCACCTTGACGTAGCCGTAGCCCTGCGCGTTGGTATCGGCGTAGCGCAGGTGCGTGTTGATCGTGGCGTCCGCCTGCGCGTTCGCGATTGCGATCGCCTGCGCGACCGACGTGACACCAGCGTTCGCGATCGCACCGGCAAACGTTCCCGCCGAGACCAGCCCCTTGGTGAGGAGCATGTTGAGGTTCTCGGTGAAGCTCGAACCGCCCTTGGCGCTCGCGTTGACCGTGACCAGCGCGCGCAACGATGCGGGCACCGCGGCGGACCGCGTCGCCGCCTCGTAGAACGAGAACAGCGAGTTCGACGAGATGCCGGCGGTGATCAGCTCGGTCGCCACCGCGTTCGGCGTCCCCGCCGAATCGTAATCGTCGAGCAGGACGCCCGCGAAGTGCGCGTGGATGTCGCCGGTGAGCACCACGACGTTCTTGATGTTCGCCGTGCGCAGGAACGTCAGCAGCTCCTTGCGCTCGGTCGGGTAGCCGTCCCACGCGTCGCCGTCGAGCACGCGATCGAAGCCGAGCGCGTTGTTCACGTTCTTGACCAGCATCCGCATCATCGGGACTTCGTTGCCCCACAGCTTCCAGGTGGCGTCCGACGCTTGCATCGTCGACTTCCACCACGCCTTCTGCGCCTTGCCGAGCATCGTGCCGATCGGGGACGCGGCGCGTGGGTTCGGGAGCCCGATGCCGGGGATCGTGGCCTGGCCGGTGATGCTGCCCAGATCGAGGAACTGGACGATCGGCCGCGGCAGGAAGTTCCGCGGGTCGAAGAACACGGTCTGACCTGCGCCCGCGTTGATCAGCGGAGCGAGATCCTCGGGAATCGCGTGGTCGCTGCGATAGGACCGCTGATCGGTCATCACGAGCTCGACGTGCTTGCCCCAGCGCAACGAGCGATAGATCGTCATCGCGCCGATCGCGGCCGCGTTGTTGGCCTCGTCGACGAAGTTGTCGGTGTTCGGCGCCGTGAACCGCGCGTCGCTGACCGTGGCCGTTGCGAAGTCCTTCGCATCTTGCGAGACGCCGGTCGGGCCGATCGCACCGGTGAGCTGCGCCGGCACGTACTCGAACCACGCCTGGCTGGCGGCGAGCTTGCGCGACTGCGAGCCCTCGTCGGCGGTGGTGCCGTCGATGTAGTTCGCCATCGACTGCCAGGAGTCGTTCGTGAACTCGTGGTCGTCCCACGTGTAGATGAACGGCCACCGCGCACGTGCGGCCTGGAAGTTGACGTCCGACATGAACGTCTTGTAGAGGTGCCGGTAGTCGTCGACCGTGCGGGCGAACTTCGCGCCCGACTTGTTGGTGCCGCCACCCGACGGGAAGCGCGACACGATCCGATCCGTGCCGTCCGGCTCGGCGAGCAGGATCTCCTCGAGGTTGTTGTCGAGCGCACGCTGCGACGGCTCGTCGATCGTTTCGTAGATCACGTCGCCGAGGTGAACGACGAAGTGCACGCGATCCGCTTCGGCGCGCTCGTCGTCGTCGCGGAGCATCTGCCGGTAGGCACCGAAGTGCCCCGACTGATAATCCTGGCAGGACACCCATGCGATGTTGACGTCGACATCGGCGCTGGCGCCCGGTGCGGTCCGCGTGCGACCGACGATCTCGTCGACACCCGCGGTGAAGCGGTAGAAGAACGTCGTGTCCTCGCCGAGGTCCTCGACCAGCACGCGCACGGTGTGATCGCTCGCGGCGGTCGCCTCGATCTGCTGATCGACGACGATCGTCGTGAAGTCGGCGTCGGATGCGACCTCGAGCTGGAGCGTGACGGTGGCGAGGGGATCGGCGTTCTGCACGACGCGCGTCCACAACACGACCGAGTCCGGCCGAGGATCGCCCGAGGCGACACCTTGTGGGAACGCGAAGGTGCCGCGAGGCACGACCTCGTCGATCGGATCTGGAACGTTGTTATCGCCGCAACCGAGCAGCTTTGCGCCGACGATGAAGGCGCCCGCGCCGCGAAGAAAATCTCTGCGTTTCATTGGAGAGGTTCCTTGGTCTTTCGTTAGTTCTTCGCGACCGTGGCTGCAGGTGGCGCTGCGGGGGGAGTGCCACCGAAGTTGCCGCTGATGCCGACCGACAGCACGAGCGCCTGGACGCCGTACGTGCCGTGGAAGGTCGGGACCGCGGGATCGGTGGTGGTGTCGCGCTCGCGGGGCGGGATGTACAGCGCGCTCGCGTGCAGGCCGAGCTTCTGCGACACCTGGTGGCTGACGCCCAGCGTGAACGCGAGGCGGTTGACGTCGGGGAGCTGCGCCGTCTGCGTGGTGATCGGGATCGGCGTCGGGTCATAGATGAACCCGCCGCGGACGTTCATCCGCTGCTTCGGCAACTTGTAGTCGAGGCCGAGGCGGTAGCTCACCGTGTCCTCGTAGTCCTGGGCGGCGTTGGAGGTCGAGCCGTCGGGCAGCGTGATCGAGAGCGACGTCGCATCTTCACCGCGATCTTCGTCGGGCGAGAACGTCTTGCTCCACTGGATCCACACCGCGTTGAACTCGACCTCGAGGTTGTCGATCGGTGACACCGCGACGCCACCGATGATCGCGGCCGGGAGATTGATCGTCGTCGAGGCGTCGCCGTCCGGCGGAACCTGCGAGCGGAACGGCTCGGCGATGTCGATATCGGCCTCGCCTTCGAAGTCGAGCTTGATCTTGTGGCGGTACATGACGCCGAGCTTGAGCTTTCCGTTCAGCGCGGGCGGGTGATACATCGCGCCTGCACGGAAGCCGATGCCGACCGCGTTCGCCGCGAGCGCGACGCTGCCGCGTTCCTCGCCGAACACCAGGGCGCGCTCGAGCTTGACGCTCGACGGCACGATGTCGAGGCCGGCGCCGAACGACAGCCCCGGCACCTGCTTGCGCAGATTGAGGCCGACGGTCGGCGTCACGAACATCGTCTTCAGATCGCTGTCCTGCGCGACGGTGGACTGCAGGTGGTTGTCCGGATACGACACCGCGAGACCGAACGGGAAGTGCACGCCGACGCCGAGCGCGATCATGTCGTTCAAACGGTGCGCGACGTAGAGGTTCGGCACCGGGGCGGGCGCGCTATCGGTGCGCGTGCCGCGATCGTAGCAGTCGTTGGCTTCCGCCGCATTCGAGTCGCAGTACCAGCCCTCGGCGATGTACAGCGAGGTGCCGATCAGCAGCTGGGTGCCTTCGGTGAGCGCGAGGCCGCCGGGGTTGAACACGATCGACGATGCGTCGGCATTGCTCGCCGCCGTGGCGCCACCGCGACCGGTGACCTTCGGATCGTGCTCGTTGATGTTGAACGCGTTGGCCGAGGCCAGGCCGGTGAGGCCCGCCAATCCCAAGGCCGTGAACAAGGAAGTACGTAGGGTCTTCATGGTCGGGCCTATGGGAGGAGGTCGAGGTTGGCGAGGAAGTAGAAGACCATGTCGGTCTGCAGCCTGACGGTGGCGAAGGTGCCATCGCAGCCCGCGCCCGTCTGCTGGTTGCAGGCGATCCCGAGCACGCTCGGCTCCGGCTTGAGCAGCGACCCGTGCGAGAACGTGTTGCCCGGCGGGCACGCCGCACTGCCAGGAGCGAACGACACGTAGTCGAGGAAGTGGCTCTGCGTCGGTGCGGCCAGGAGCGCCGTCGACGGTGGGATGGAGGTGCCGATCGGAACACCACAGCTCGCGTCACCCTTCAATTGGAACGCGAGCGCGCCCTCGTTGTCGGTGGCGATGTTCGGAACGGTGTCGTCGTTGTCGATCCGCTGCAGGAGGAACGTCTTGTCCGTGAGGCGCGACGCGAAGTTCGCTGGATCGGCGGGGTCGAGGATCCATTGCCCGATCACCCGGAACTGGCGATATCCGGGCTCGGTCTTCCAGACGTCGGTGGTGCACAAGCCAGTGCCGGCGGCCTTGTCGAACTTGGCGCCGCTCAAGAAACCGGCGTCGATCAAGCCATCGACCAGCGGGCACTGGAACGCCTCGGTCTGCTCGGTGTTCTCGATGATGTCGAGCCAACCCGCACCGGTGCCGTTGAACACGGCCGCCGCGATGTCGTCCTCGGTGGCGAGCAGCATCGTGCCGAAGTTACCGCCGACCATCGAGTGACCGAGGTAGGCGATCTTCGACGCGTCGACGCTGATCGGGCCGCACGGCGCGGCGGGGGTGCACGCCTTGAGCGACGTCACCAGCTGCTGCAGGTCGAGCACGGTCTGCCGGAAGGCGTCGCGGGTGGCCGCGAGATCGGCCGAGAACACCGGCACGTAGCAGCTGGTGTGGGTCGTCGGATCGGGACCGAGATCAGCGCGCGGGCCCGGGATGCCGACGGGGACATCGGTGCAGTCGAGCTCTGGATCGTCGTTGTCCGCGTTCGAGATCCGGACCGCGCGACTGCCGTGGTTGGCCGCGTCGATCGCGACGACGGCGAAGCCCTGGCTGGTCAGCGAGCCCATGACACCGAACATGTCGGTGCGCGAGCGCGTGATGCCGTGCTGGAAGATCACCGTCGGGTAGCCGTCGGCCGGCACGGCGCCCTGCGGCAACAGGACCAGGACACCGAGGCGGGCCTGGATGTCGTTGAGGAGCGGGTTCGGGTTGTCGGTGCCGTGAGCGACCACCGGCGAGATCGGATCGCTCCACGCACCGGGAATCGGCTGCGTACCGGTTCCGGTGTAGAGCGTGTTGTCGACGTCCGTTTGGTACTGCTTCGAGAGCAACAGCGACGACACCGTGTTGCTGACCGCCGCGCAGCCCGCGGCTGCACAGGTGGCCTTGCCGACGGCGTAATTGCCGCCGCCGAGCAGGATGCGGAGCAGGCATTCGTTGTTGGAGATCGGATCGTCGACCACACACTGCGCGAACACGCCACTGCGTGCCGCTGCGAGTCCTGCCAGCGATTGATTGCCGAGCAGGCCGACGGGCGTCGGCGTCGAAGCTGGCGAGCCCTCGACCTCGGGGTCGAGCGGGTCGACCGTGGTCTGCGTGGTGAACTCGAACGCGAGCAGCAGCTCGCTGCTGTCGTGGCCGGTGCCCGCGAGGTATGTCACCGCGGTGTGGTGAGCGTTCCACAGCAGGTCGATGCCGAGCAACTGCGCCTTGTCCGCGGCCTTGTCGGGGTTGAGCGGCGTCCGGTTGAGGATCACGTTGTCGTTCTCGTCGAGCAGGACGACCGGCTGCGGCTCGCGAACCAGCGACCACGTGAACGACGGGGTGAAGTCTTCACCGCTCGCGGTCTCGATGCCGTCGAGCAGCGCGACCGTGTAGGTCGACTTCTGCGTCAGCGGAACGCGGGAGATGAAGCTGACCTGGTCGACCATCACCGGATCGCTACAGTTGGTGATGTCGTCCTGGTTCGTGAACCGGACCGCCTTGCCCGGGATCGCGACGACCGGAAGTGGGGTCGCGGTCAGCGGATCGTTCGCCTCGCCGGCGGTGACCCGCTCGAACACGAGCACGCGACCGGCGAGCGACGCGAGGTCGACCTCCTCCGTGAAGGTGACGTTGATCGTGGTCTCGTAGGTACCGAAGCCGTCGAGCGTGTTGAGCACGCCGACGCGTGTCGCGGTGGACGTCGCGCTCTCGTTGCACTGCTGCGGCAAATCGAGCTTCCCGGTCGCTGGATCGAGAAGGAGGTTATTTGGAAATGGAATGATCCGATTCGCTGGATCGAACTCCACGGTGGGCCCGAGCCCACCCTCGTTATCGTCGACCGTCACGCTCGCGCATGCCCCGAGCAAGAGACACGCTAGCCACTGCGTCTTCATGTAGTTCTCCCTAATCGGGGCGAGTATAGGCACGCCTCACGGACAATCGCGAGGTGTGCCCGGCCCGGGATCCTAGGAGAACGGTCCAGAGGTGGAACCGATCACGGTTTGGGCAATTCGTTCCGATCAGCGAGACGCGCAGCCGCCGGGCTCTTGTGCTTGCGCATGTCTGCGAGCACGTCGTTGATCTCCGCGCCGAGGAGCAGCGCGATGTTCGACAGCCATAGCCAGGTCAGGAAGATGATGCCAGTGCCGAGCGCACCGTAGGTCGTCTCGTACGAGTTCCAGTGCCCCAGATAGAGCCCGAACAAGTACCCGACGCCCAGCCACAACAGCACACCCACGAACGCACCCGGCGTGAAGACCCGGAATGGCGCGTCGGTGTTCGGAAGCACCTTGTACAGCACACCCCACACCATCATGACCAGCAGGCCCGCGCCGACCCACCGCGCGATGTTCCAGCCGACGTCGAACGCCTCACCGAGCCCGGCGCGATCCGCGATCCAGTGACCGGCCACCGGGCCGACGACCAGCAGGCCCAGTGCGAGCACGATCCCGAGCGCGACGCCGATCGTCAGCGCGATCGCGGTCAGCTGGCGGCGGATCCACGACCGCGTTTCGGTCTTCCCGAAGATCGAGTTGAGGGCACCGGACAACGCGACCGCGCCACGCGATGCGCCCCATAACGCGACCGCCGCACTACCGATCGCGAAGCCGGGGTTCGCGGTATCGACCAGCTTCTGCACGTACTCCGAGATCATCACGCGCGTCGATCCCGGCATCGCGTTGGTCGCCATCACGACGCCCTGCTGGATCGTGCCGTGGTCGAGCACGAGGAGCGAGAGCGTCACCACGAACACCATCATCGGAAACAGCGCGAGAATCGCGTAGTAGGTCATCATCGCGCCGATGTCGTCGATGCTGTCGTTCCAGACATCGCGGCCCAACTGCTTGAAGAACCGCACGACGACATGACCGTCACCGGGCGGTACCTCCATTTCCGAGCGCGGCCGCCCACCGATCGCTTCGGTCAGCGGCTTGCTCTCGACGGTGTCGGGGGCCACACCGTTCTATACAGCATGGCCTATGCCAGCGCGCCCAGCAGGGCTCGAACCTGCGACCCTCGCTTTAGAAGAGCGATGCTCTGATCCGGCTGAGCTATGGGCGCTTGCGGGACACTCTGCACGACGATCGCCCATCTCTCAAGTCTCGACGCGAACCCGTGGGAACTGCTCGAAGTGCAGCCGGCTCGGTGCTAGTTTCCGGGCCGCCATGCGCATCGCATTCGCTGCACTCGCTGTCTCGTCGCTCCTGGGCTGTGGAAAAGAAAATGCCGGCGCCGAAGAGGCCGCGCGGCAGGCCGAGGCCGAGCTCAAGGCCAAGGTCGACAAGGGCGAGGTCCCGAAGATCCTCAAGCCGCCCGTCACCGGCGACGCCAAGCTCGATTGCACCAAGGTGATCGATCTCGCCGCATTCCAGGCCGGGATGAACGAGAAAGAGCCGCTGACGATCTCCGATGCGTCGAACACCGACAAGGAAGCCACGGCGATCTGCAACCTGGTACGCGGCGGCAAGAAGCTGAGCGCGACGGAACAAGCGGCGCTGAGCAAGAAGGAAGGCAAGCTCGGCGTGCTGCCCGGCGATCCCCTTTGTCAGGTGATGATGCGCTGCTCGACGATCGAGGCAGCCGACAAGTACCGCAAGAAGTGTGAAGACCAGGCGAACGTCGATCTCAAGCGCGCGACGATGCCGTTCGCCGGCGTACGTTCCGACGAGTCGATGGGCAACTTCGCCTGCCTGCAGGTCGTGCCCACCGGCGCGTTCGATGCCCACGTGTTCAAGTTCTTCGACGCCGACACCAAGTGCGTGTTCGAGGTGCGCGGCGGGCCGAGCAACCAGGACAACGATCTGGTGCGGAACTGCGCGAAGACCGCGCGCGACTCGATCGGCCCATCGGCACTCACCGCCGTCGCGACGACGAAGTAGCGAGCGCTTAACGCTACGTCTTCGAGATCGTGAAGCCGGTCAGGCAGCGGTATTGCTTGCCCTTGTACTCGCTCGTCACGTACTCGACCGCGACCTGATACTCGGCGCGGAACGAGGCGAACAGCAGCTGCACGCTGGTGTCGGAGAGATCGCGACCCTTGCACTGCAGCCCGCCCCACCGGTAGTTCCAGGTCGCCTTGTCCGCGTCGAGCCAGACCGCGCCGTGGAACAGCTTGTAGGCGTCGTCGCCGGGCTCGAGCACCATCAACCGGTTGATGCCCGTCGGTGCGGTGGTCTCCGCGGCGACCGTACTGATGGCAAGAGCGAGAACGACTACGACGAGCGCGGCACGCATCGGGCCGATGCTAACGCCAATGCGGCCCGTAGATCGTCGACCTTGACCTGAACCTGAACGTCAACGCCACCTTCGACGTTGACCCAGACAGGCCGTCCTTCAAAGCGCGGCGACACCATCGAAATCGTCTCTTGCAGCTCCGACACGATGATCGCTCCGCTCAGGCATCGGGTTGGGCGAGCAGAAGCGGTACGTCTTCGGTTCGAGGAACGTCACGGTCCGCGGCCCCGGCGGCCTCGACGGTCGCAACGGCCCCGAGGGTCCACGCGGACCAGCGGGCTCGACGGGGTCGCTGTTCTTCCCGACGCAGGTGTCGAGTGGAGATCTTCCGTCGATGTCGATGTCGACGGTGGGGTTCAGGTTCAAGTTGACGTCAAGGTCAACGACGACGGCGCCGGAACAATAGCGCCACGAGTCCCAATCCGAACAAGCTCGTGACCGGCAGCTCGCCGCCGGAGCTGCAGCCGCAACCGGTGTCGATGTCGTCCGACGGCCAGCACAGCCCACCACCGACGTCGGCCGTCTCGAGGCAGGTGAACCCCATCGGGCAGCTGTCGGCGATGCCCTGAACGCACCCGACGCTGCAGCGCTGCTCGCCGCTATCGACCGCCGTACAAACGCCCGTCTTGCAGAACTGCTCGAACGTGCAGACGTCGCCGACCTCGCCGACCGGAGCATCCCAGAAGCACTTGCCCGCCTCGCAACGCTGACCGGCCGCGCAGGTATCGGCGCTCGCGCAGGGCGAGCCCTTCGTGACCGTGATGACCGGGGTCTCCGTCGTCAGCTCGATGTCGTCCTTGGCCTTGACGACGATGTCGATCACGCCGTCGGGCACGTCGGCTGGCAGCTGCACCTGATAGGTCGCGATTGCCTGCCCATTCGAGCCCCAGCTCGCGCCCTTCACGGTGTTCCACTTGTAGCCGTTGAGCCAGAGCTCGATCGCGAAGATGCCGCGCTCCGAGAACGCCTGGGCGCCCACGAACGAACCGTTCACGACGGTGGCGCCGTTCTGCGGCGAGGTCAGCGTGACGTCCGGTTTCGCGGTGAGAGGCGTGCCCGGCCCGAGGATGTTGAGCAGCTTCTGGTGGGTGTTCTGGAGGCCACCGCAACCACCGCACGACGCCGCTTCGTATTCGCCGCAGCGCGCGAAGTCGTTGCGGAAGAACCGGCGACCTCCGCAATCGGTGCGGTAGCTCATCGGGTCGTTACACGCCGAGCGACCGTCGGTGAACTCGAACGAATGAGTGAGCCCGAACGAGTGCGCCGTCTCCTGCGCGACCACGCGGCACATGCCGTTGATGCTCTGCGGACTGAACTCGTTCGCGAACGTGAACGACAGCGCGTACGACCGCGGCGAGCAATCCTGATTGTTGTACGCGTAGCCGAGCAATCCGCTGAGGTTGAGCTCGCGTTGCGTACCAGCTGCGATGCCTTCGTTGTACGGCACGCCCGCCGGCGGCGGCTGGTCGGTGACGATGATGTCGTACGGCGAGTAGACCTCGCGCAGGCACTGCATGACCTCGTTCCACGACTCGTCGCCGTGCGCGAACTCGGAGAGGTTGTACTTGGTGCCACCGGGATCGTCGGGCGCGGCCGTGCTGTGAGTGCGCGCGTCGTCGGTGCCCTTCGTGATCACACAGCCGCCGGCGCAGCGGTTGATGTAGAGGTACTTGATGCCGAGGACGTGCGGCTGCGGCTTGGCCTCGAACGACGCCGGAGACTGCTCGCCCGGGAGATCGGTGTGGAACTCGATGCCTTCAGCGGTCGCGACGGCTGGAACGATCGCGAGTGCGAGCGCGATGCCCAGCGTGGCGCGAATCACGCGCGCCGCCGGCGGAACACGACGAAGCCGATCACCACGCCGCCGAGCAGGAACGGCGCCCACGGCGCGCTGTCGTTCGAGGTGCTGCAGCAGCCGCCGTCATCCTGCGGCGTGAAGCAGATCGCGTCGGCGCCAGCGGCAACGCACTCGAGGCCTTCGGGGCACGCACCCTCGAGGCCGAGGATGCAGCTCTGGGTGCAGATGCCCTCGCCCTCGAACACGGTGTCGCTACACAGGCCGCTGACGCACGCCTGCGGGAAACTGCAGTCATCACCGAGGACGCCCGCCGGCGGATCCCAGAAGCACTTGCCGGCTTCGCACTTCTGACCCTCGGCACACGTATCGGCCGACTGGCAGCCGCCCGCCGCGCCCTTGACGAGCGTGATCGGCGCCGTCTCGTTGACCAGCTCGAGATCGTCGAACGCCTTGATCACCACGTCGACGATGCTGTCGGGCAGCGCGGCCGGAATGATGAGCTGATACGACGATGGATTGGGCTGACCATTACGGCCGAACAACGCGCCCGGGACCTCTGCCCACTTGAAGCCGTTGATGTGGAGCTCGACGCGACCAACCCCGCGTGCGCTACCGGCGGATGCGGTGACCGTCGAGGTCAGCGAGTTCGCGGCCGACGACGGTGCGCTCGGCTGCAGCAGCGCCACCGACGGCGGCGGGATCAACGACGTGCCCGCGCCGAAGATGTTGACGAGGCGAAGGTGCGTGTTCTGATTTGCACCGCACTGGCACGGCCGCTCGCCCTGTTCAGCGAACTCGCCGCACTTGGCAAACCGGTTACGGAAGAACTTTTGACCACCGCACTCGAACCGATAGGTCATCGGATCGTTGCACGCGCTCTGGTTGCCGTCGGTATAGGCGAAGGAGTGATCGAGACCGACCGCGTGGGCAGTCTCCTGCGCGATGATCCAGCACAAGCCGCGGATGCGGTTGATGGAGTCGTTGTTGCCGCCGACTTCGAACGCGAACGTGTCGACGTTGTTGCTATCGGCGAACGCGTACGCGACCGCGCGTGGATTCGCCGAGCAGCCGACACCGCTGACCACGCCGCCGATGTTCGGGTCGAGGCCGAGCGCCGCGCCGGCCTTCGCGCTGTTGTTGCCACCGACGATGATGCCCGAGTACACGGGAACCTCGGGACCGGGCTCCTGCTCGACGATCTTGACGTCGTACGGCGAGTAGACTTCTTTGACGCACTGGACGACGCCGTCCCATTCCGCCTCGGTGAGGTCCGTCGCCTCTTCGATCGTGGTCGGGTTGTTCGGGATGCTCGAGACGATCGGCGAGATCGTCATGTCATCGTTGCCAGGAACCAACATGCAACCGCCAACGCAGCGGTTCAGATAGATCGTGTGCCCGCCCAGCGCAGCGGCCGGTGCCAGTGCGAGCTTCTCATCGGGAACGAAGTGAGGATTCGGGACCGTCAGGATCCGGCGCGGCGTGAACTTCGCGGGAGCCTCGGTAGGCACCCCTTGCGAAGGCTCGGCGACGGCCGAGGACGAGAGCAGACCGAGCAAACCAACGGCAATGGCGGCGCGAAGCATTGGGGGTCGAAATACAACGAACCCGTGATTTCTGTCAGCAGTTTTCGTCACGTTGCCGACTGAACAGAACTGGCAATTCAGCGTGACGACTGAGAATTCCGCGCGCCTTAGGGGGGCGCGCGGAACGGTTTCGCGCGAGAGAACGGTCCCAGCACGACGATCATCACCAAAAACGCCAGCAGGCCCGCGGGCATCCAGTCTCCCGGCGCTGCGCTGCAGCAGCCGCCCTCGGTGAAGAAGCACACGCCGTTATTGCAGGACATGTCCTGGGGGCAGCTCAGAGGATCCTCGACCGAGCACGTCTGGGTGCAGATCTGGAGATCTGCCGTGCCCCGGCACAGCAGGCCCTTGCAGAACTGGTCGAAGCCGCAGGTGTCGCCAAGCTCGCCGACCGGAGGGTCCCACGAGCACTTTCCAGCCTCGCACTTCTGCTCGGCCAAGCAGGCGTCGGCCGAGGTGCACGGCGCGTTCTTGGTCACCGTGATCGTGGGCGTATCGGTGAACGTGCCGAGGTCATCGGTCGCGCGAACGAACACGTCGTAGATGCTGTCGGGCATGGTCGCCGGCGGCACCAGGCCGTACGACGCCTCGAGCTGGCCGTTGGCGCCGAACGGCGCGCCGGGAACCGTGGTCATCGGGAAGCCATTGAGGAACAGCTCCAGCTTGGCGACGCCGCGCTTCGCGAACGCCGTCGCGATCACGTTCGCCGGGAGCGGACCACCTCCGGTCGCGGGCGTCATCGTCACCGTCGGTGCGCCGGTCAGCGAGGTGCCGGCGCCGAACAGCGCGACCAGGTTGCGATGCGAGCTCTGGACGTTCGAGCAGCGGCAGTCGCGCAGCTCCTCCTCGCCGCAGCGCGCGGCGACGTTGCGGAAGAACTTCTGGCCACCGCAATCCATCCGGTAGGTCATCGGATCGCTGCACGCACTGCGGCCGTCGACGAACTCGAACTCGTGATCGAGCCCGAACGCGTGCGCGCTCTCCTGCGCGGCGGTCCAGCACACGTTCTGGACGTGCGCGGCGGTCTCGCTCTGCCGATGCGCGCTCGAGAACGAAAACGAGATCACGTTGTCGAACGCGGCGCAGTTACTCGCGAGCGGCGCGACCCCGAGCACGTTGGCCTCGAGTCTGATCTCTTGTGGATTGCCGGCGATGATCGCGAGGTGATAGCTGCCCGACGACGGCTTGACGTCGGTGACCTCGACGTCGAAGGGCGAGTACACCTCCTTCATGCAGGTGACGATCTGCGCCCACTCGGCGTCGGCCTGCGCGCCGCTCTGGCCTCCTGCGTTCTCGAACTCGGTGATGTTGTAGTTGCCCGGGGACGGGATCGTCGAGGTCAGCGTCTTCGCATCGTTGACGCTGCCGCCGTTGACCCGGCAGCCACCCTCGCAGCGCTCGAGATAGATCACGCGCGAGATTGCGGCCCGGAACTGGGGCAGAAACGCTTCGACCGGCGTGTCGATCGCGAGGCGGCGCCCCGGAGCGGGCCGCGCATCGGCGAACGTGCCGAGAGCAGCCACCAACACCAGTGCGCGCATCATCTGTGTCTACTACACGCCGAGCCAGTCGTCCGCGTCATCGCTCACAGCTCCTGGAGCGAGGTCGGCAGCTGGCGGCGTTTGACCACGCGGGGTGACAGCGCGATCAGGCCATTCGCCCAATGCACCTTGATCTCGAGATCGAGGATGTCCGGTCCCGAGGGGTACTTGACGCGGGCGAGCGCGTTCGAGACGCAGAACCGCAGCGACACCGAGTCAGGCCCGACGGTCACGTTCTCGCTCCCGGCAAGCCCGGCCTGATTGACCGACAGCTTGATCGTCATGTCGACGTCGCCCGCCTCGCGTTCGTTCCACTCGATGAAGCAGCCCTCGAGATCGTTTTCGGCAGCCGCCGCGGCGTGGGTGACCGCGATCGATTGCGCGACCCCGGGCTGCGGGATGAACTGGGGCCGGCTCGCGAGCTCGGTGACCTTGTCGATCAGCGCTTTGATCTCCTGTTCCTTCTGAGCCAGCTTGAAGCGCAGATTGTCGAGCTCCTGGGTGTTGCTGCGCAGCTCCTGGACCTCGACCAGCAGCTTCTTCATCTGACCGAGCAGCTTCCGGTACTCCTCCTCGGAGCGGTTGAGCTTGTCGATCAGCGGCTGCACGCCCTGATTATCGGGCGCCGGCATGTATTCGTTGCCGCTGGGCTTGTTCCGGTACCACATCGCCGCGGTGACGCCGCCGACCAGCACGATCGCGGCGAGCACTGTCACGGCATACCGCGCGGGCGTTCGGACCGGCAGCGGGGTGAGCTCGGTGACCAGCAACGCCATCGTCGGAAACCGCTTCGCGCGCTCCTTCTCGAGCCCGCGCATCACGGCCTTCACGACCGCGGGCGGCACCTTCGCGATGTCGGGCGGCGGGAACGCGAGATCGCCCTTCTCGAGCATCGACACGCTGGTCGCGCCGGGCAGCGGATGCTGACCGAACAGCGCCTCGTAGAGCGCGACGCAGAAGCTGAACTGATCGGCCCGCGCGTCGATATCGGGGCCGGTCAGCTGCTCGGGCGCCATGTAGCGCGGCGTGCCGAGCACCGTGCCGGTGGCGGTGAGATCGACGTTGAGCGCGGTGGTGATACCGACGGCGCCCTTCGGATCCTCGGGCGTCATCACCGAGCGCGCGAGGCCGAAATCGGTGACGCGCACGCGGCTATCGCTGCCGACCAGGACGTTGTCGGGCTTGAAGTCGCGATGGAGCAGGCCGGAGCCGTGCGCGGCGATCAGCCCGCGCGCCGCCTGGAGGAACACGTCGACGATCTCGCGCGACGTCCGCGGATACTTCTTGAGCCACTGCGTGAGGGTGTCGCCCTCGACGAACTCCATCGCGATGTAGAGATCGCCGCCCTCGGTCTCGCCGACGTCGTAGACCGACACCACGTTCGGGTGCGACAGTTGGGCGATCGCCTGGGCCTCGCGGCGCAGGCGGGTGCGGGCATCCTTGGTGTTGTAGTTGAGCCCCGCGCGCAGGAGCTTGAGCGCGACCTTGCGGTCGAGCTGGGGGTCATAGGCCGCGAACACCACGCCCATGCCGCCGGTGCCGAGCGTCGTCAGGATCAGGTAGCGGCCGACCTTGTCGCCGACTGTCAACGTCCGCGTGGGTAGCAGCGCGACCTGGGAGGGCGACAGCTTCTCGTGCGGGGCTGTTTCAGCGTTCGAGTCCCCACCGTCGGCCGCCAGCGCGGCGACCAGCGTGCGGCAATCGCGGCACTTCGCGAGGTGGCCTTCGACCTTGGTGATCGCTGACTTGGCCAGGGTCCCGGAGACGAACTCGGCCGCGACGTTATCGTCGATGTGCGCGTCCACGGCGAAGATCGGCGCCGCAGACGGCGCGGTCAGCGCGACGGTCTTGACGAGCGGAGGCTTCGGAAGCGCTGGCACTCTGACTGAAGGTAGCAAAGGAGCCTCCTGCCTTCTCGGACGTTGTCTGGGGGCACACGGTTTCGGTGCGAGCGATTCCCAGACGATAGAGCTGGGGTCAAACGAGACCAGGTCGGCTGTCGTCAGGTCTTGCAAAGGTGGGCGTTAAGCGGTAGCAATCCCGCGCCCTTATCACGCCATCGTGTCCGCACATCGTGCTGTCTTTTGGCCCCCGCTGCAGGAGACGTTCCCGTGCTCAGTGACCTGTCCAAAGTTCGCAACATCGGCATCTCAGCTCACATCGACAGCGGCAAGACCACGCTGACGGAGCGGATCCTTTTTTATACCGCTCGCATCCACGCCATTCACGAGGTGAAGGGTAAGGACGGCGTCGGCGCCAAGATGGACTCGATGGAGCTCGAGCGCGAGCGCGGCATCACCATCCAGTCGGCCGCGACGTTCTGCCAGTGGCCGCCCGATCCGAAGGTCAAGACGATCATGTCGGTCCCGGGCTCGCCGATCAAAGCGCAGCACCACATCAACATCATCGACACCCCGGGACACGTCGACTTCACCGTCGAGGTCGAGCGCTCGTTGCGCGTCCTCGACGGCGCGATCATGGTGCTCTGCGGCGTCGCCGGCGTGCAGTCGCAGTCGTACACGGTCGATCGCCAGATGCGCCGCTACAAAGTTCCGCGCATCGCGTTCATCAACAAGCTCGATCGCACCGGCGCGAACCCGTACAAGGTCCGCGATCAGCTGCGCGAGAAGCTCAAGCT
>JACCYD010000229.1 GCA_013696695.1 Deltaproteobacteria bacterium
GACGTTGGGACCGACCCACGCGAAGTAGGCGGCCTCGTTGCCGACGCTCGCGACGGTATAGATCCCGTCCTGCTTGACCGCGATCTGCTTCCGCTTCTCGACCTGCTTCAGCATGGTCTCCATGCACGCGGTCGCCTTCGTGCGATCGAGCGTGAGCTGGACGAACACCACGATGTCGTCGTCGCGACCATCGGGATCACCGGCGACCACGAGGCCGTCGACGACAGAGGTGATGTCGAGCTTGCATGCCACCTTGAGCAGCGACACCGCCTGGTCGATGTCGCGCTCTTCCTTGCGCGCCATGTCGAACAGCTTGCCGAATGCAGGCAGCTTGACGACCGCGGCGACATCGATCGCGCCGATCGCCGGCATGCCGGGAAGGTTGTCCTTGGCCGCTTGCCATGCCTTCGAGACGTCGGCGCTCGATGTCGACGCAGAGAGCAGACACGCCGCGAGCGCGGCAACACAGGAGATGCTTGTTCGCATCCGCGCATCCTACGCCGGCACGTGCTCGCGTCGGCGTCGACCTCGGCGAGCGCACGGATTTTGTCACGGGCAAAACGCCCCAGCGATCAGCAGCCGCTGAGCCCGCCGGCAGTACACAGCTGCGTCTCGGTCAGCGCGCGGCTGTAGACGCGGATCGAATCAATGCTGCCGGCAAACTTCGACGTCGGCTGGTTCGCGTTATCGAACAGCGCGCCGATCGTCCCACCGGAATCGATCGACATGTCGAGCGGCTCGCCGTCGGTTTGCCCGCACTCGACATCGGGGTTCGAGCTGCCGGCCTTGAACGTGTACATGCAGAGGTCGGGCGCGTCGTAGGTGCAGGCGACGAGCGACCACTCGTTCACCGAGGTCGCGGCGAAGCCGGTGCCGACCCAGACATCGAAATCGGTGCGTACCATGCAGACGACACGACCCTGCGAATCGATGGCGAGCGCGGCTTGCTTGCTGCCGACATCGACGACGCCGAAGCGCTGACCGATCGTGGGCGCGCTGCTGCGCTTGACCCACGCCGAGATCGTGAGCGTCTGGACATCGAAGTCGGGCGTATCGCCGATCATGATCGCGGACGTGCCGCCGAGCTGGAGCGCGCGAGACACCGATGGCACATCGCGCTCGGTCGCGGTCGCCCCGGTGACCTGTGCGTGGTGCCCCTGACCCGAGCCATCGAGCGCCGCCGTGCTGGTCGAATCCTCGAGCTCGAGGCAGAGCCTCAGCGAGCTGTCCGACGTCGTGCACGTTCCCTGTGGCGGTGCATCCGGATCGCCGGGCCCGTCGGGCAACGGATCGACGGGATCATTTGGATCGCTCGGCAGCACCGAGTCGACGCCGAGGAGCGGATCGGCCGGCGGCGTGTAACTGCACGCAGCAAGCACGAGGGACAACGCGATGGCGTTCCGCATCACCCGGAATCAGGCAAGCCCCGGGCCGCCGCAACCATGCGGAACTCGGTGGCGATGTCCCGGCGGTGCCGACTGCTGTAGCCATCCCAGCGGGGACTGCGAACCCGGCCCGAGGGTGCCTAGTGGTGCGGAACGCGAGCCGGGATCGGGCGGCGCGGCAGACGCTGCACCTGCTGGCCAACGGGCACCAGCCCTTCGCCGGTCTTCAGCGACAGCAGATCGGTACGCGGCGGCGACCAGCTGTGCGGCTTCTCGACGTACGGCACGCCGATCTGCTGCAGCCACTTCTGCGGCGAGTTGCCACCGATCATCGCGAAGATCGCGTCGTTCGGCAGATCCTCGCGGCGGCCGTCGTCCTTGTGGATCAGCGCGACGTGGGTCGGCGTGATCTCCTGGATCGTCGTCGCGTAGCGCTGCTCGTACTTGCCGGCCGCGAGAGCGTCCTGCATCAGCTTCAAGTTCTTCGGCTTGACGCCTTCGAGCTTCGCGCCGCGCTGCGAGTGATAGACCTTGTTCCCAAGCTCGGGCCGGCCGAGCGCCATCACGACCTCGACGCCGGAGTCGGAGCCGCCGATCACGAGGATGCTCTTGCCACGCCACTCGTCGGGATCGACGAGCGAGTTCTTGACCTTCTCGAGATCGTCGCCGGGGGCGCCGACCTTTCGCGGGTTACCGAGCGTGCCGATCGCGATGATGCAGCGCGCGCCGGTGAACGTGCCCGTCGGCGGGTTCTTGCCGTCGCCGCAGATAATGGTGAACCTGTCGCCTTCCTTTTTCACGTCGACGCAGTTCATCAAGTACTTGATCGGAACGTTGTGCTGCCTGACCAGCTCTTCCCACGAGCCGAGCAAATCTTCGCGCGTCGAATCCCAGTGCGGCAGCGTGGCTTCGAGCCCGACATCGTTGGGCTCGGCCATCACTTCTTTACCCTTGTGGTAGTAGTTGCGAATCGTCCACGACAGCTCGCGCTCTTTTTCGAGCACGACATAGGACAAGCCGAGCTCGACGCAGGTCAGTGCGGCGGAGAGACCGGCGGGACCGGAGCCGACGATGACGACATCGTATTCGGCGCCGACCTGACGACCACCGCCCGGCCTGAAGCCGGCCTGGACGATGCGCTGGATGCACGCGCGACCGAGGTTGGTCGCGTTCTTGACCTGCGGCGTGCCCGAGGCCTGGCCGATCAGGTACATGCCCTGGACCGGCGTCTCGTGATACGCGTCGACCGACGGCATCGGGATCATCGGGGGCGGCTTGTCGGCGTCGTGCATGCGGAGCGCATCGAACGCGCACGCCTTCTCGCAGCGCTTGCACTGAATGCAGGCGTCGAAGTTGACGACGCGCGACTTGTGATCGACGAGCTCGAGCACGCTGGCGGGACACGCCTGCACGCACATCGAGCAACCGACGCACTTGCTGTCGTTGATCGAGTGAACGAGGCGCTTGACGACCTCGGCCGGCGCGCTGGTCAGCTTCTCGACGAGCAGGGCCTGCGCGCGCTTGCGGCGAGAGCGAACCAACAGGCCGAACAACAGGCCGGGAAAGATGCCTGCGAACGCGATGCCGGCGGCCCAGCCGACCGATGCCAGCGGGCTCGGCGTGCTGAGCTGATCGTCCTTGGATGCGTCGGTCCGGATCAGCGCCTTGGGGTGCTCGGTGCCGTGACAGCTGCCGCAGTTGACCGGCTCGCCAGGTTTCGGCTTGTCGTGGCAGCGGAAGCAGACGAACGCCAGCTCCTTGTTCTGAGCGAGTGCAGCGCCCTTTTCGCCGCCGTTCGAGTGGCAGGCGTTGCAGCCGATGCCGACCTCGGGCCCCTTGCCCTTGAGCTTCACGCGCGCGTGCGCGGTGTGGAACGACGACAGCATCTCGACGCGCGGCGCACCGGCGGGCAGGGTGAAATCGAAGTTCGGTTTTTCTGGAATCGAGCCCGCCTCGATCGCGCCCGGCCCCATCGATTCGAAGGCCGCGCCGTGCATGTTGGGGTGACAGCCATCGCACTTGGCGCGTGCCCCGAGCGTGTGATCCGTCTCGCTGAGCGTGATGTGCTCGTTGTGGCAATCACCGCACGTCTTGTCGTCGTGCGCCGTCTTCAGCTTCTTCGATTTCTTGGCCGGGCGCGTCTTGAAGCCGTCGTGGCAGCTCGTACACGCGTCGTCCTTCACCGACGCGCCGGCGCTGTGGCAAGCGCCGCACACCGTCACGCCGCCGCCCTTGCTGCTCACCTGGTCGGTGAACGCCGCGCTCGAGTGCGCGGGCGACAGCGAGTGATTGACGAGCGCCTTACCGCCGCTGAAGAACAGCGCGCCGCCGCACAGCGCGAGGGCTGCCAAGACCGAGATCACGATGGTGCCGCGCATCACCGGGTTGCGCTCGAGATCTGACGAGCCACGCCACGCGGGTGCACCGCGCCGCAGCTCCTTCGCCTTGATCTTCGCCGCGATCTGCTGGTTGAGCTGATTCGCGTCGATCGAGAAGATCGTCTTCATGCCCTCGCGGGTCATGAACTGGCTCGCGCCGTCGGGGATGTTCGCCGCGTCGGACACCTGGATGCCGCGCGTCAGCATCGACGCGTTGTCGCGCATGACCTCGACAGCCGCCTGTGCGAGCACGGCGTCGGTGCGCTCGAGCGTGCAGACCTCGCCGCGAACGGCGACGCGGAACAGCGTGTCGACGATGCGAATGACGGAGGTCGGCTGCAGCGCCTGCTGGACGATGCGCTTGTCGTCGATGTACGTGCCGGCGCTCGACGTGTCGCGGCAGATGAAGCCGTTCTCCCACTCGATCACGCAGTGTTCGCGCGACACCGCGGCACCATCGACGATGACATCGCAGCTCGGCGCGCGGCCGAGCACGATCTTCTTCGCCTTCATGACGCGGCCGTCGACGACGAACTTCGACTGCGGACCGAGATCGAGCCCGCCCGGTGCGAGCGTCGTGAAGATCGTGTTGCCCTTGTTGGCGATCGTGACGCCGCCGATCAGGCGCGACTCGACGACGTGGCTGCCGATCGCGATCAGATCGCCCGGCTTGAGGGAGGTACCCTGGAAGATGCGCTCGCCGTTGATGTACGTGCCGGCCTCGGAGCCGAGGTCGGTGGCGACGAAGACATCTCCGGCCTTCGAGATCGCGCAGTGGATCGGAGAGGCGAGCAGATCGTTGAGCACCAGCGTGCAGTCGGCGCGCGTGCCGAGGATGATCTGATCGTTACCGAGCGGGATCTTCTCGCCCTTGGCGGAGCCGGAGATGAACACCAGCTCGCCGACCGCGCTGCTCTGTGCATCGGCCGAGCGGCCGACCACGTTCATGTTCGTCAGCGAGCCTTCGGGAGCATCCTCGTCGGGCGCGGACACCGTGAAGCGGACGACACAGTTGCCGAGGATCAGCTCGTCGCCGTGCGACAGCACGCGGCTCTCGGCCTGCGCACCGTTGAACTGCGTGGGTGCTTGCGCGTCGGCGCGGAAGCCGAGCGGCGTCGACGTGATGATGATGTGCTCGGGGGCGACGCTCGGATCCGCGATCACGAGGTCGCAGTCGGAGCCCGATCCGATACGTGCCGGGCCGTCGATCGCGAGCTCTCGACCCACCGCGGGACCCTGGACGACGATGAACTTGACCTCGGCCTCGGCGACGCCGAGCTCGATGCCACCGAAGTCGAGGCGATCGCCGTTCGCGAGCTGCTGGATCACCGGCCGGCCCGCGACCGCAACGATCACGTCGCCGTTGATCTTGGACGGACCTGTGCCCATCACCTCGAGCGAATAGCCGCCGCGTACCGAGCGCTCGATGACGGCGTGCTTGCGCGACACCTTCGGGTTGGTGAGGAGGATGTCGTTCTGGCCCGGATCGCGTCCGAGGCGGATCGACTGCGCCGACGTGACGATGTGGATTCCGGCGAGAGGACCCGAGTCGAAGGATAGACGGAGCGGCATTAGTGCCTCGTTCCCTTGGACGTGGACTTTGACGTCGACTTGAACGCGATCAGTCGAGCAATGCGAAGAGCGAAGGAGCTCCGGTGCGAAGCCGCGGCCCGCCCCGAGTCAACGTCGATGGTGGAGTTCACGTTCATGTTCAGGTCAAGGTCAACGATTCAGAAGATCGTCAATGCGGTGAGGATGTGGAACACGAGGAGGACGATCAGCGCGGTTGCCGTCGACACGTGCGCGATCAGCCAGCGCTTGAGCCGGCGGTGGAGCAGCAGCTGCGCCTTGATGTCGACCAGGCGATAGCGGCTCTCGAGGATCCGATCGACGGTGGTGCGATCGGCGTCGGACAGCTGCACGTCCTTGAGGGCGTCGGCGAGGTGCTTCTTGCCGGCGGCCATCGCGGTGGGCGGATCATAGGTGCCGTTCATGCGGTCGTTGATCCCGCCGGTCGATGCTTCGACGCGGCCCTTGATGTCCTTCCAGGTCTTCGCGTTGACGTTGCCGATCAGCTCGGTGACGCCGGTCTCGGTAGTGGTCTCTTCGCCGTAGAGATCCTCGACGAGGCGCGACAACCCGTGGCGCTCGAGGCGCGTGAGCGCGCTCGGGACGGTGGCGTAGATGACCTGGCCGGTGACGCCGGTGACGACCTCGATCGCGAACACCACCAATAACAAGGTGGTGAACACGCCGGTCACCGCGAAGCCTGCGTGGGCGACGGCGGCAAAGAAGCCGACGGCCCCGATCACCATGTGGAACTGCGTCCACGCCTCCATCGACCCCAGCTCGACGCCACCGCCCTTCTTTTGAACCTTGATCGATCCGTCGGGCTGACGTTCCTGGATATCGGGCTTCTTGGTGTTGCGCATCCGCTTGCGGATGCCGAGCGACGCCGCGAAGAACAGGCAGGTCGCGGCGAAGATGCCGAGCGGCAGGCCGATCGCCGAGCCACCGCGGAGCGGCGCCCCGGTGAGCAGCGTCGCGGCGACGATGCCGGCGATCGCGAGCAGGCCGAGGATCAAGCTGACGGGGATGAACCACGTCGAGCGACCGCGGACCCGCTGCTTGTTCAACAGGTTGTTGAACTTGGCCTGACCGCGCGCCCATTCGATGGCGTCGCGCTGCTCGGCCTCCATGACCAACGCGAGCTCTTCGAAGAACTTCAGAGGATCGACGCGGAGGATCGCGCCGCGCGGGCACTCGTGCACGCAGTTCGAGTACTCGTAGCCGCGACACAAGTTGCACTTGATCGCGCGCATCACGACTTCCGGGTTGTCCTTCGGCCGATCCTTCTCGGGCAGCGGCATCATCGTGATGTTGCCGTAGGGACACTTGCGGGCGCAGTTCTGGCAACCGATGCAGTTATCGTTGATGTCGACGTCGCCGTCCTGGAACCGCTGGATCGCGCCCGTCGGGCAGCCGATCATGCACTCCGGGTCGCGGCAGTGGCGGCAGCTCGCGGGGAGCATGATGTGCTCGTGCCGCGTCTTATCCATCTTCGCGCGGCGACGGAAGATCGGGCCGCGACGATCGAGGCGCGTGTACTTGTGGCGCGCGTGGCAGGCGCGGACGCAGTTGCCGCACCGCACGCAGCGATCGAGGTTGATCACGAGCAGTGACTCGACCTCGACGCCGGCGCCGATCAGCTGATTGGCGGCCATGATCATGGTGCCGCCGATCTGCGCCATCGCGCCGCGGCGGCTCATGTCGTCCTTCTTGAAGCGCTCCGCGACCTGCGGGTACTTCATCATCATCGTCAAGAACGCGTTGCGCGCGATGAAGATGATCTCGCACTGACCAATGGCGTCGAGGCCGTAGTCGCGCGTGGTGCCGTCGGACATGCCGACGATGTCGTGCGTGTTGAAGTACGCGAGGATCGAGACCGAGCCACCCTTCTGGCGCGAGGCCTTGACGACGCCGTCCTTGATCAAGACGACGGTGTCGGCGGGCTCACCCAGCTTGGTGATCTGATCGCCCTTCTGGAAATGCTTGAACTTCGCGCCCCGCGCCATGTCGGCACGCGTCTGATCGTCGAGCTGCATCAGGTAGCGGTGCGTGCGGATGTACGTCGCGATCGCGCGGCTGTGGTGAACGGCCTCGAGGTGCTCGCGGACCGACTTGTAGCGACGGGTCAAGAGATCGAAGCGGTGCTTCTCGATCTCGAGCAACACGCAATCCGTCTCGGTGGTGACCGTCGCGGTGCGCTCGCCGCGACCGAGGAGGGCGGCCTCACCGAAGAAGTCACCGCTGCGGCTGATCCGGCCGAGCGTCACCGGGTTGTCATCGGCGCCGATCGCGTGGACGACGACAGCTCCCTCCATCAGCACGAACAGCGCGTGGCCGTACTGCCGCTGGACCACGACATCCGTGTTCGCCTTGAGCCGGCGAACGAGGATGAATCCAGCGAACGACGCGAGGTCCTCGGCCGAAACACCGACGAAGAACGGAAGCTGGGCGAGGAACGACGTGTACGCCGCTCCGGTGACCGGCGCCTCAGCCGCGCCCGTAGCCGTAGACATTGAAGCGACACTAACAGAAACCATCCGTCAGCGATCCAACACGACACTCTGTTCGTGTAGTGTCCCGTCGCATGATCCGGGTGGCGATCATTTTGGTGTTTCTCTTCGCGTGTGGATCCCCACGAGGTACGACGCCGTCGGCCGGTACGGGTCAGGGTGCTGCGGGAGCTCGTAAGGGCTCCATCGCGGTCGACTCTGATCGGTTCCCGCACGGGGTTCATACTGGCGACAAACCAGACATCAAGAACTGGCAGGGCCGCGGCCTCGCCTGCTTTGATTGTCACAGCGCCGAGGCGGTGGTGGCCGGCAAGATCGCGAGGCCGGGTGCAAATCAGCACGCGCCTTGCGACGATTGCCACAAGGCCGAGTTCTTCAAGGCGCCGGGCGCGCTTTGTCGCGTCTGTCACAAGACGGTCGATCCGTTCAAACCGCACGGCACGGCCGGCTGGGAGAAGAACCCCGACCTCCAGCCGTATCCGGAGCGCGGCACCTCCCAGACGCTGGCCTCGAACTTTTCACACGAGCTCCATCTCTCCGACGGGAAGATGGAAGCCGCCAGCGGCGCGCACGTCGCCTGCGCGGATTGCCACGAGCGCAACGAGCAGACCCGCGATCCGCTGGTGCCGGGTCACAAGAACTGCATCCGTTGCCACGAAGCAGCACCGAAGGTCAAAGCCGTGCTCGCGATGGGCAAGTGCGAGGGCTGCCATCCCAAGCAAGTCGAGCTGACGCGCGGCCGCCGCTTCATTACTGCTGACCTCCGCTTCGCGCACTCGACGCACGAGAAGGATAAGAGCGGTAACGGGATCGCCTGCGAGACCTGCCACGACACCGTTCGCGACTCCGCGAAGCGCGACGACATGCGCATCCCGCAGATGGAAGTCTGCTCGCAGTGCCACGAGGATTCGAGCAAGACGCCCGACAAGGTCCGCATGGATCAATGTGGTGTCTGCCATGCCGGCGGCACCGATCTCGCGAGCGCGCCGCCCAACCACGGCACCGGCGGTGGTTCTAAAGGTGGCGCACGGCCGCCGGACCACACGCTGGCGTTCCGCAAGAACCACGGCGAGCAAGCCGCATCGAAGGATGCGCCCTGCCGCCGCTGCCACACGGAGCTTCAGGGCGTCAAGGAAGACCAATGCTTCCAGTGCCACCAGCTCATGAAGCCGCGCGATCACAACCTGATCTGGCGCAACGATCACGGCCGCGATGCGCAGACCGATTCCACGCGATGCGCGAACTGCCACGCGCCGGAGAGCTGCGCGGGATGCCACTCGATCCCGCCGCGCTCGCACACGCCGCTCGGTGACTTCCGCAACGGCGGCCACGCCGAACAGGCGCGCTTCAACCTGTCGTCGTGCATGACCTGCCACACGTACGAATCAACCTGCAGCCAGTGCCACAGGAGCACGCGATGAAGACCAAGCTCGTTGCGGGCTGTTTCATTACCGGCGTCGCCGGGGTGGCAGGCGTTCCCGCGATCGCTGTAGCCGACGCGCCGCGCGGCTCGTCCTACGCAACCGCGCCGGAGGAGACCACTCCGCCGGTGCAGACCATTGTCTCCGAGGGCGCGAGCGACGCGGATCTCCGCATCAAGCGCATGCCCGCGAAGCTTCGGATGCGCCCGAAGGCGGAGAAGCCGGAGAAGAACGACAAGCAGGTCGCCGCGGCGGGTGCCGGTCAAGACGGCGGCGCCACGGCTGCCGACGATGGCGGCACGTCGGTCGGCTACAAGATGTTCCCGACCACGACCCGCGATCTCCGCGAGCGCGTCGTGTTCCGGCTCCGCGCAGGCGTCGAGCTCGATAGCGCGCCGGCCTCCGGCGAGACGCTCCGCGGCGGCTTCCCGCTGGCCGACGGCTTCTCCGACAACCGCGCATGGATCATGGGCGATGCCGTGGTCGGCGCGCGGGGCATCATCACGCCCGCGCTCAACGCCTACTTCATGTCGAGCTTCGCGTTCGATGCCACCTCGGGCGCATCGTCCCTGGCGGGCACGGTCATGCCGTACGACAACGAAGCAATCGCCATCAAGGCGGGCTACGCCGAGTACGGTCGCGAGGATCGCAAGCCCGATGGCCAGCAGCCGAAGTTCTGGCTGCGTGCCGGCCGGCAGTTCCGCCTCGACGGCGGCAACATGTTCGCCTACTTCGACGGCGCCACCGTCGGCTATCGCGAGAAGGACTGGAACGTCACTGGATTCGCCGGTCAGCGCGCAGCGCTGTACGTCGACACCCAGCGGGGCCTCCTGTTCGGTGCGACGGCCGCGTACGACGCCAAGAAGGTCCGCGTTTGGCTCGATTACATGGGCCTCGCGATCAGCACCACCGACTTCGACAACGACCCGACGACGGGCGACGAAGACGGCCGCGACGGCGAGGTCCGGCACCTGGTCGGTCTCAAGGGCGCATACAAGGTGAACAACAAGGCCAAGGTCGAGGTGCACGCGCGCATGACCGGCCTGCCGGATTCCGCGGGCACCGCGCCCGGCGAGGTGCCGACCTCGAAGTTCGCCCTCGGCCGCGTCGGTGGCCGCGTGCGTTACGACGCCGGCAAGCTGATGGTGATCGGCGATGTCATCCAGCGCTTCAAGGACGACATCGCGTACGACCTCGCAGCCTCGACGGCAGCGGACGTCGTCGATGTCGCGAACAAGATCGGCATCATGAACGCGCCGACCGACGCGACGATCTTCGCGCTGCAGGTCGACTGGCAGACGCCGAACCGCAAGACCGAGATCTTCGGTGTCGCACGTGCCGAGCTATCTTCCGATCCGACCACGGTCGATCAGAAGAGCTACGTCGAGATCGGTGCGGGCCTTGCCGGCACCCCGGTCGGCGTGCGCGGCGCCGGCGTGTACACGACGGCGCAGTACACGCTGCGGCAGTTCACCGATGAAGGCGCGGGCGATGGCGACATGCGCATCGACGGCGTCGGTTCGGCGTTCGATAACTCGGCATCGTCCGGCATCGACCGCATGCACCAGCTCGCGGGCGAGGCCGTGCTGACCACCAAATCCAATGCGGGCAAGCACTGGCGGTTCTCCGCCGGCGCGTTCTTCCGCGTCTACGACTTCAAGACGCCGTACCGTGCCGTCACCAACGACGCGCGCGGTGGCGGGCGTCTCGACGTGCAGTGGTGGTTCAGTCGCGATCTGCATCTCAACGTCAACGGCGAGCTCGCGCAGTCGTCACCCACGCTGTCGCGAGATCTCGGCACCCTGACGTCGCTCCGCGCGGCGCTGGAGGCCCGATGGTGATTCGGAAGAAAATCGTTCTCCTCGTCCTCTCGATTACTGCGTGCATTGCCACGACCGTGCTCGCCAAGCCGACCGCCGTGAAGAAGGCGCCGCAGCGCGTGCTCGAGGGCTGGAAGTTCGACCACAAGGGCCACGACGCGGCGGCGGCGAAGGTCGGCGGCGCCAAGGGCAAGGCCGAGTGCAAGGACTGTCACCAGTACAAGCCCGACGGCACGCCGGACCTCAGGGCCGGGCTCGAGCACGGCACGCGCTGCGTGAAGTGCCACCAGGCGGAAGACAAGGCGACCAAGTGCTTCGCTCAGACCAAGGCGAAGTGCATCAGCTGCCACACGTTCCCCGCCAACGATCCGTGCCACGAGAACACGCCGTCGGCGCTTAGCAAGCCGTCGATCTATCGGTCGGCGTTCAGCCACGGCGAGCACCTCGGCTTCAAGGTCGCGATCGAAAAGAACTGCGCGAACTGCCACCGCCCACAGGCGCCGCCCTCCGCGGTGCAGTTCAACGCCCACCAGAGCTGTTGGGGTTGCCACGGCGACAAGGGCAAGCCGGCCACGGTCTCGACGAAGCTGTTCCGGGATAACTGCACGGGGTGTCACGGCGCAGCCAAGCCCAAGCCGCCGGCGTCGGGCGATCCGTTCCGGCTCGGTAAGTTCGATGCGGCAGCACACCAGAAGCACCACGCCACTTCGAACCAGGCGTCGTGCACCACGTGTCACTCCAACATGTCGGGCAGCGACTCGACGAGCGTGCCGCGCCCGTCGATGCAGTCGTGCCTCAAGGGCTGCCACGATGGCTCGCGTGGCAAGGCGTTCTCGGCGGTCGGCACCAAGTGCACCACCTGCCACAACAGCCCGGGTGGCCTGACGCTGCCGGTCAAGAAGGACGTGTCCTTCAGCCACACCGCGCACGCGAACCGCAACACCGACGTCACCAACTGCCAGAGCTGCCACTCCGTCGCCGGCGACGGCACCGTGATGGCGCCGAACACCGGCAAGGATCACATGCCGTGCTCGAACGCCGGCTGCCATCAGACGGAGTTCATGAGCAAGACGACGAAGATCTGCTTCGTCTGTCACGAGGAGTCTGCGGTGCCGTGGAAGAAGCTCGCGGCGCGCATGCAGGATCCCTCGCCGAAGCCGGAGTTCTTCGAGAACATCAGCCACGCGTCGCACCTCCAGAAGAAGGGCACCAACAACGCGGCCTGCACCGATTGCCACGGCGATAAGCTCGGCGGCGGCAAGGCTCCGAAGGATCACCAGGCATGTGCCGAGTGCCACGGCAAAGGTCCGCCGGCGCACGGGATGAACGAGTGCGGGAAATGCCATCAGCGAGATGCCGTCAAGAAGCCGGGCGCGAGCGACTGGTCGGTCGCGGCGACGTTCGATCACAAGCGTCACGCGAATGACTCGACCACTCGGAAGACCACCGAGTGCTCGAGCTGTCACGCCGAGATCGCCAAATCGACGAGCCTCGCGGCGATGGCGAAGCCGAAGATGGAGACCTGTGCGCGCTGCCACAACGGAAAGGTCTCGTTCAAGACCACCGGCTTCGATTGCGCGAAGTGTCACATCAAGACCAAAGAACCCTCGACTCCAGCACCCACGAGCAGCTTAACTTCTGGTGGCGGGCCGACAGCGATGTTAGACCCCTTGCCTCCTTTGGCGGTGTGGCCATCTCAGACTCAGGTCGGAATGTTCTTGGAGGATGACGAACGGTGAAGCGTCTGCTCGTCTCGGCGGCTGCCGCTCTTTCAGTGAGCTTGCTCGTGGTGTTCGGTCTCGGGGCCGATACGCCGGACGACGCGTGTGGAAAGTGGGACGCGAATGGCGCTCCGACGCACTTCAACCACAAGTGTCATCACAAGCGGGGCGTCGACACCGAGGACCAGACCAAGTGCAAGGACTGCCACTCGGTCACCGATAAGGGCAAGGTTCTGGCACCCGCGCAGCTCGGTCACGCACCGTGTCTGCAGGCGAAGTGTCACGCGCAAGAGTTTCTCGGCGCGCCGCTCGATGTCGAGATGGAGAAGAAGACGCCCGCGAAGACCAAGTCGTTCTGCGCGGGTTGTCATCCGACCACGCCGTGGGCCTGGAAGAAGCCGGCGGTGACGATCAGCGCCACCTGGCACGAACAGCGCGATCACCACATCGAGATGTCGAACAAGCCGATGGACCACTACGGGCACACGCAGCTCAAGTGGGGCGACGGGCCCAAGAAGGACAAGCCGGTGGGCTGCCGCGATTGTCACGCGGTCGATGAAGAAGGCGAGAAGCCAAGTTACAAGATCGTCAAGGGCGCGCCGGGCCACGCCCAATGCCAGCAGTGCCACAAGAATGACGGCGCGGCGTTCCCGCTCGTCGAGTGCGGCGGCTGCCACAAGGCCGGCTCGCGCAAGGCCTTCATCAAGAGCGTGATGGGAGACAAGTACGATCCCGTGAAGGACGTCGAGACGCGCCCGGGATCACGCGTGCGTGCATGCGAGACCGACGGCCATGGTCAGTACGTGGCGAAGAAGGGTCGGGCTCCGTGCTTCAAGCACGAAACCCCACAGCACCGCAGCAAGAAGGACGGCACCGACGTCCAGTGCGTCACGTGCCACTACATCGTGACCGACAAGACACGGTGGGGCGGACGCACCGTCAACAACATCGCGGATCTCCACCGCGGTTCCATCATTCACGCCAACCCGACCGACTCGATGGAAAAACACCATCAGTCATGTTCGGGCCGAGGCTGTCATGCGGGTCAGACCGAAAACGGACCCGCCAAAGCCTGCACGAAGTGTCACGCGGATCTCTGACCGGGACGTCGATCATGAAGAGCATTACTTCAGCCCTCTTTGTTCTCGCGGCCGTTCTCGCGGGTTGCACCGCCGAGGAGACCGTCCTCGAAGCAACGGACTTCAAGTTCGACGGCACCTGCGTCAACTGTCACACCGGCCTGGCAGCGGGGCACGTGCACACCAACTACAAGTTGAGGTGCGTCGATTGCCACGGCGGCGATGATCAGGTGGCGGTCGCGGATAACGCATTTACGAACAAGAACCTCGATGCGGGCGGCGGTGGCTTCCGCGACCCCGACCTGGTCAAGAAGGCGCACGTGCTGCCCGGCTCGGACAATGGCAAGCCAGGCACCTCGATCAATCCCCAGCTCGCCCGGTTCTTCTACGGTAACGGCATCGACGACGACATGGACGGCTTCATCGACGAAGCGCTCGATCCGGATGATCTCGTCGTCGGCGGCAACATCGACAACCTCGGCGAGGTGTTCGAGCCCGGCGTGCACGGTGAGGGCGGCGGCGAGTTCATGGACATGGAGCTCAACCGCGATCTCAACTACACGCGGTTCCTGAACCCGGGCGATCTGCGCGTCGCGACGATCGGCTGCGGCAGCGCAAACCGCGGCGCGTTCGATGGCGGCGGTGGTGGCGCGTGCCACCAGGAGACCATCGACATCGTTCGCCGCAGCATCATGGTGAACCAGGCCGCCGTCACCAACGGCGCCTACTACGGCAACGAGAGCTGGGACGTCGGCTTCCAGATGCAGCGCGATGGTGGCAGCAACAACAACATGCCGGCCGAAGACCCGCGTTTCGGTGCGTTCAGCTACGCGCTCGATTACGACGGCAACCCGGCCTGCATCAAGCCGCCGCCTGATCCAGACGACCCGCGCAGCCAGCCGTTCTTCGATCGCGCGTGTCTGCAGGCGCGGGCGACCGCCGAGGATCGCGAGGTCCGGGCGAACGCTGGAACCGACTGCGGCCCCGCCGGCAACGACACGTGCGGCAACGCCAACCTCCCGGCGCTCGAGATCGCGCAGGGCACGATCAAGGGCGATCCCGAGCTGTTCGCGAGCAAGACAACGCTCCGTACCCAGGGTGCCGGCGATTCGCGGTGGGAGGGGTGGGGCGGTCAGCCCAGCATCTCCGACCCGCACGCCGAGCTCGCGCCGCTGCAGGATCGCGACATCCCCGGGCTCGAGGGCGCGGTGCCCGACCCGGTCGACAACATCCTGCGGACGTTCCGAGCGTACTACCCGCTGAACTACCCGGCATCGACGACCAACTTCAACTTCACGTTCGGCAGCTCGATCCTTCCCGACGTCGCGAACGTCCGCGCGGCCAATCCGTACGGCCGCGGTCACTCGTCGGGCTGCTCGGCGTGCCACACGCCCTACAACTACGAAGGCAACCGTCGCCCGCAGAAGCTTCGGCAGGATGACGGCACGTTCCTCACCGTCGACGATCCAACCACGAAGCATCGCGAGTTCGATCCCGCGAAGGATGAAGGCCCGCGCGACGATTCAGTGGCTCGCGATGGGTCGTTGATCCGCAATCGTCTGATCGGTCGCCCGGTCGGCGCCGACGAAGTGCTTCGCGCCGGTGGCGTCGCCAAGGGCGCGGTCGACTTCAACGGCGACAACGTCAAGGACGGCGAGCAGCAGAAGACGTACTCGGACAATCACACGACGACGACGAAGATCGACACCGACACCTGCGGCCTCTGTCACGGCTTCGTGACGCGCATCAACTACGCGTACCAGGGTGCCGCCGAAGAAGAACAGCGCGACCAGCTGTCGCGCCGCGCGCCGATCGAGTTCACGACACCCACCGGGACCAAGGTCGCGATTCTCGATTCATGGGTCCGCGAGGACCTCAGCAGCGGCACGCCGGTGGTCGTCAAGCCGGCAGGCGTCGCCGTCGTCGCGAAAGCGAAGGAGCGCGATGCCGCTCTCGCACGGGAAGCCTGCTTGCCGGGCCAGTCGTTCCCGACTTGCGGCATGATCGCCGGCGCTGGCGGCTGTGGCCAGAACACGTTCAGCGAGGACTGCAACAACAACGGCGAGCTCGACACCGCGCTGCTGCTCGAGCGTCGCGACATCGACGGCACGGTGTTGATCTCGAAGACGATCAACGAGGACCAGAACGGCAACGGAAAGCTCGACCTGATCGACCGGCTCCCGCGCGAGAAGGCGATCGACGGTCGCCAGGTCCGCTACGTCTACGGCGGCCGCAACGGCTCGACGCGCCAGATGGACGTCCACTTCGAGCGCGGGATGCACTGCATCGACTGCCACTTCATCCAGGACGTGCACGGCGACGGTAACGTCTACTCGACGAACTGGGACGCGATCGAGATCGAGTGCGAGGACTGCCACGGTGCGAATAACCGCACCAACTTCCTCACGTCGGGCCCGAACGGCGGCAACGACATGCGGCTTCCGGTCAACGAGAACCTCGAGCCGTTCTTCGAGGAGATCGGTGGCCAGGTCGTCCAGCGGTCGCGCGTCAACACCGGCCTGTCGTGGGTGGTGCCTCAGACGATCGACGCGAGCCGCGCGAGCCCGTACGCCGCCGAGGCGCACAACGCCGATTACCACGTCGCCGAACCGGGCGAGGGCTCGGAGTTCGCCGGCGAGCCGGGCCAGAGCGAGATCACCCGCGCCAAGGTCGAGTGCGCGACGTGCCACAACGGCTTCCTCACCAACTGCGTCGGCTGCCACGTCTCCATCGACGTCGGTAACCAGCAGCGCAAGAAGGTCAACGCGGACGGCTCGATCGAAGCCAGCGCCGGCGAGAACGAGATCTGGCTCCGCAACAAGCACAACCGCGGTCACATCGACTTCCAGTTGCTCGCGCTGCTGCGCTCGACCATGACGATGGGCGTGTCGGGGAATTCGGAGCAGGGCCGCCTCGGGCTGTTCCGGTCGTCGATGCAGGTCAACGTCGCGGTGACCGACGGCAATGGCGACCAGCTCCGCGAGGGCCTGTCGTTCACCACGTTCCAGAACCTCGATGGCAACTCCGGCCGCGTGAACACCGCGCTGTCCGGCGTCGCGATGAACCAGACGATGGCGCACACCGTTCGTCCGAACGAGGCGCGCGGCTGCGAGATGTGTCACTCGCTGGTCGACGAACAGAACCGCACGCGCAACGAGCACATCATCGCGTACAGCTACGGCGTCGGGACCGGCTCGATCGCGTACCTCAGCGACTTCGTGTATGCGGTCGGCCTGAACGGCCTCGAGCTGTTCGAGTACAAGCAGGAGAAGGAGCTCCCCAACCACAACGCCGGCACCTCCAACCGCTTCCCGGGCCTGATCGTCAATCCGAACCTGGCGGACCGGCAGGCCGCGAACGTCGAGCCGCTCGTCACCGGGACCGCGACCGACGTCGTGCTGATCCGCAACTTCAACGCGACGCCGGCTCTCGGCCAGACGCAGTCGCCGTCGATCCGTGACTTCGCGGTGGTCAGCCTCGTCAACCTCGGCGTCGGTTCGCTGGTCATCACCGACGTCAGCGCACGTGCGCACCCGTCGGCGGCACGTCCGGCGCTCGGCGACACGAACCTCGTCCGCTCGGTGAATCTGCCGCAGCCTCCCCGCGCCCTCGCGCACCTCCAGAACGACGTCAGCGATCCGTTCATCTACGTCGCCACGGGCACCGCGGGTGTCTGTGTGGTCGAGATGCAGGATGCGACGCTGCTCGCCGGTGCATTCAGCGCGGCGAACCCCGTCTGTACTGCGATCAACGGCACCGCGAACGAGATCGCGATCCACGGCGACTTCTTGTTCGTCGGTACCGTCGAGGGCAACGTCGACGTGTTCCAGATCTCGACCACCAACGCCACGCAGATCACTCGGTTGGGTGGCGTCGCGGTCGGTGGCGGTCAGGTCAACGAGATCGCGATCGCGGGCTTTGCGATCTACGTCGCGACCCAGCAGGGTCTCGCGATCCTCGAGCTCACGGACCCGACGGCTCCGGCGCGTCCGGCCGGTGCGCCGCAGTTCGTCGCCGGCACCGCCCCGGCGCTCAGCGTCGCTGTCGGCGAACGTCACGCGTACGTTGCGACCGGCACCAACGTGCTCGACGTCGATGCGCGGACGATCGCGAACCCGAAGGCTCCGGTCAGCATCGTGCCAGGGGGCGCGACGGCGAACGCAGTCGACGTCGTGATCTCGCAGATGCCGGGTCAGCGCTGGGTGATCGCCCTCGAGCAGGGTGGCGATGTTGTCGGCATCAAGCTCGACAACAGGGAATCGAAGCTCGAGCGCTGCTTCCCGAATCCGGCCGCGGCGGGCTGTCTCCTCGAGATCGAGATGTTCGACGCGACCCGTTCGGGCCGCGATCCGAGCTTCGATCCGAACGGCGGCGGCTTCGACGCTGCGGACCCGAGCGGCCCGCCGTTCTTCCGCATGCAAAGCGCCATTCTCGGCAGCGGTAATCGGATGGTGCGCCCGACGCTGTTCGAGCAGATCGGCTTCCTCAGTGGTCGCCGCTATCGCGACTCGTTCATGCCGGGCTCCGGCGTGCTGTCCTTCCCGATCATGCAGTCGATGCGCTCGGTCCAGGTCTGCGAGGTCAGCTCCGGCAACTCGACGAACCCGAGCGGCATCGGAGAGCTCGGGTACTTGATCGATGGGTCATGCGAGGCGTTCGCGAACGCGCAGAAGCCGAAGCGGCTGTGCACGTCGCAGCTGCTCGAGCCCGGCTTGCGCAGCGTGGTGTGCAACCCGGTGAAGCGGCTCGAGACCGCCGAGCCGAAGCCGAGCGACCCGATGTTCCCGGTGAACCCGTTGGCGCCGACGCGATCCGCGATGCTCGCTCCCGTCCGCAACTGATCGCGATCACGTGTTCTGGTTCGTGACCGCGCTCGCGATCTCCGTCCTGACGGTGGTCGTGATCGGCTATCTCCGCCACAAGGCGAAGCGGCCGGTCGCGGTGCTGCTCGCGGACGATCTGGGACCTCGGATCCGCACGGCCATCAAGGCGTTCAAGAAAGCGGCGCCGTGGCAACCCGCGGCATCGACCGATGCGCCGGAGGCGGCCGCGGCGGTCGAAGCCGCGCTGATCGCGCGCGAGCCGCGGCGTGCGCTCGAGGTCGCGGAGCTCGGCCTGGCTGCGGGAGATGGCAAGGTTCCGGAAGCGCCGGCGCGCGTGTGGCTGGCATGGGCGCTCTGCGCCAGTGGCCAGCCGATCGGAGCGCTCGATCAACTCGCACAGATCGACGTCTCGAAGCTCGCACACGCTGGGGCGCGCGCAGTGGCCAGCTACGTGGCCGCACGCGCGGAGCACCTCAAGTTCGAGCACGGCGTCGG